>DASQCL010000088.1:0-2203 GCA_035634715.1 Solirubrobacterales bacterium | reverse complement strand
GCGCGCGGCGCACCGCCTCGGTCATCGTGTGCTCGTCGAGCCCGTCCGCGATCGCCGGCTCGCCACCGAGCCGCTGCACTTCCTCGGCGCCCCTGCCCGAGCGAGTCGTCGCGACCACGTCGTGGCCGGCGGCGACCAGCTGGGGGACGAGTTGGATGCCGATCGCTCCTGTTCCTCCTGCGACGAAGACCTTCATTCGGGCACATCCGGTCGGTGGAGGGCGCTCCCATGTTCGCCTTCCCGGCGCGGGCGCCTTATCGGATCATCCCGTGGCATCGATCGGATTCTCCTCTCCTTCGCCGGCCGTCTGTCATCGTGCCTTCAAATGACTCACGCAGAGATCAGGCTCGGAAACGGTGACGTCTACACGGTGGAGGGGACCTTGGACGAGGTCGAGAGGGGCCTCTCGGATGCCGCTCGATCGGGTCAGGCTCGTTTGGCCTGGTTCAAGGAGCGCGGCACCGCCGAGTCCATCGGCATCAATCCGGCCCACGTGGCGGCGCTCAGAGGCGGCGAGACCTCAGACTGAGCTGGCCCGGGGCGTCGTGCGCTTCCGCTTTCGCGCGAAAGCCGAGGTGGGGGAGAAGGCCGGATTCGGGGCGATCGGCGCGGGATAATCGAGCGGATGTCGGGGCACCACATCGAGCTCGCTCGGCGAGCGTTGGAGTACTTCAACAGCGGCAACCGGGATGGGCTGGCTGCCGTGACCGCGCCGAACGCCGAGATCGTGCCGATGCGCGCCGCGCTCGAGGGAACCGTTTTCAGCGGTGAGAACGCCGTGCCGGAGTTTTGGGCGGCGATCGACGAGACGTGGGAGTACACCCACATCGATGGCGAGGAGATCCTCGACTGCGGCGAGCAGGTCCTCATCGTCGGGCGCCTTCGCGGGCGAACGAGGAGCACGGAGGTCGAGGTCGACTCGCCGATGGGATGGCTGCTGACGTTCGAGGGCGACAAGGTGAAGCGGCTTCGGACCTATACGGACGTCGCCGAGGCTCGCGAGGCCGCCGGCCTCGGGCGCTCGTGACGTCGGACGCCGCCGAGGTGGTCCGGGAGCTGGCCGCCGCGATCAACGGCGACGACGTCCAGGGCCTGGCCCGGCTGCTGGATCCCGAGGTGGTCCAGTACGGGACCCGAGGCGGCGTCGACCAGGGGCGGGTCATCCGCGGCCGCGAGGCCGTGCTCGCCTACTGGGACGAGATCGGCGAGACCTGGGAGTGGCAGACCTTTGAGCCCGAGCAGCTGATCGAGGCGGACGGCGTTGTGGTCGCGCTCTGGCAGGAGACGGTTCGCATTCGCGACAGTCAGAGCGACATCAGGAGCAGTACGGCCAGCCTGATCAAGGTCCGAGACGGCAAGGTCGTCGAGATGCGCGGGTACATGGACCCCGACGAGGCACTGCGCGCCGCCGGGCTAGAGCGCAGGACTTGATTCGGGGCCTCCGGTCGGGGAAGATGGCGGGTAGAGGTTTCGACGGGGGCGACGGCGGATCCCAGCAGCTTTCACCCCGGCTCTCGAGAGGTTCCTGCTCGGGTGCAAAAGACCAACCGCTAAGGCGGTGAGGCGTCCGCCGGCCCCTTTCGAGCCGCCCCTCCCTTACCCCTCGCAGGGGGAAGGGCTCGATGTTTGCTGGGTTACGTGGTCGACGTAGTCGAACGCCCAACACTCACCGTTCCCTCCCCGAGAACCCAATTCGCTAGCTTCGTCGAGTCGGGGCAAGGAAGCCGAGACTCACGTGTCAGCTCCACGATTGATCGCACCGCTCGCAGCCCTTGCGGCTGCGGTGGCGCTGGGCGCCTGCGGTGGCGGCGCGAACGCTGTCGCGCACTCTCAGCAGGGTCTCGGCGCGCGGCTCGACGCGGCGCTCGCCCGCGGGGCGCGGCACCTGGACACGCCGGGCGCCACCGCCGCGATCGTCAAGGACGGCCAGGTGGTGTGGTCCGGCGCCTACGGCCGCGCCAGGGGCGGGCGCGGCGGCGCGATGACCAGCGACACGATGGTTCCGATCGCGAGTGCCACGAAGACGGTGACGGCCACCATGGGGATCGAGCTGGCGCAGCACGGCCAGCTCGGGCTCGAGCAGCGGATCGCCCGCTGGCTTCCAGGGCTCCCGGGCGCGCGAATGATCACCGTGCGCATGCTCATGAACCACTCGAGCGGCCTGGAGGACTACTTCAGCGACGGCGCGGTGGACTGGATCATC
>DASQCL010000087.1:0-2972 GCA_035634715.1 Solirubrobacterales bacterium | reverse complement strand
TACGGCGGCGTGATGCAGAAGCGCTGGTCGGTGAACTCGATGATGATGGCCTTCGTCGCGTTCGCCTTGGTGCTCCTCGTCTGGGTTGGATACGGCTTCAAGATGGCGTTTGGGTCGCCGCTCGAGCTCTTCGGATCGAGCGGAGGCGACTTCTTCGCCAACTTCATCGGTAACCCCGGGCCGATTCTCGACAGCTCGTCGCTGTTGAACCAGGGAACCGTCCCGCTCCTCGGGGACGTCGGGAAGCTTGCGTTCCCGCAGTCGACGCTGGCTTACTTTCAGTTCGTCTTCGCGGCGATCACCCCGATCCTGATGCTCGGGTCGGTGCTCGGCCGGATCAACTTCAAGGCCTGGATCCCCTTCGTGATCCTCTGGTCGAGCCTCATCTACACGGTCAACGCGTTCCTGATCTGGGGCGGGGGCTACTTCGCTCAGCAGGGAGCCCTCGACTTCTCCGGCGGCTACGTGATCCATCTCGCGGCCGGGGTCTCGGGGTTCGTCGCAGCAGCGGTGATCGGGCCGCGCCTCCAGCGCGACCGCGAGGTCGACGCTCCGAACAATCTGGCGATGGTCGCGGTCGGAGCGGGCCTGCTCTGGATGGGCTGGAACGGGTTCAACGGCGGCGACCCCTACCTCGCCAACGCGGACGCATCCGCGGCGATTCTGAACACCAACCTGTGCACCGCGGTTGCTTTCCTCGCCTGGGTCGGTTGGGACTACGCCACGGGCCACAAGCCGAGCCTCATCTCGAGCGTCAACGGCATGATCACGGGCCTCGTGGCGATCACACCCGCCGCCGGTTTCGTCAACGGCTGGGGCGCGATCGCGATCGGGCTGATCGCGGCGACGATCGTCTACTTCGCGCTCAACTACCTGAGCCGAGTGGCGCCCTTCCGGAACGTCGACGACACCCTGGGCGTGGTCTACACGCACGGATTCGCCGGGGTGGCGGGGGGGCTGCTTACCGGCATCTTCGCCAACTCCGCGATGGCCTCGGCCTTCGGAGTCTCGGCGTCCGGACTGATCTCGGGCGGCGGCGCGGACCTGCTGAAGTGGCAGTTCCTCACGGCGGCCTGGGTCATCGTCTTCGCGGCGATCGGCACCTTCATCCTGCTGAACATCGTGAAGCTCTTCGTCCCGCTGCGGATGACCGAGCAGGAGATGGAGGAGGGTGATCTGGCGGTCCACGGACATGAGGTCTACCCCTCGGACGTCCCGTCGCTGGCCTTCCCCTCCGGGCTACCAGCGACACCGCCGGAGCGGCCCGCGCAAGCGCCGGGCTGATCAGGACCGGAAGGAATCCGGAGACAACCGCAAACGCCCCCGCCATCCGGCGGGGGCGTTTTGCTGTTCGCCCCTAGACGCCTACTCGCCCGAGCGCGCCGGCGAGTCGTGGACCGAGCTCCTCGCCGAGCTCGACGTTCTCGAGCGCAGAGAACTCCGGTGGCCGCGACCCCGTGGCGAGCTGGACGACGACCGCGCGCCCACCCAGGGCGCCCACCGCCAGGCCTGCCTCATAAAGCCACTCCCTAGGCGGCTCATCCGATTCAACGGCGAGAACCACCGCCACCGGAGACGACTCGCCGTCGCGCAGCAGCGCGGCGGACCACGCCAGGCTCTCCACCCCGAGCTCGCCAAGAGCATCCGCGATCGGTGCGAGCCCCGCGTCGCTCTCAGAGAGGATGGCCACCCTCCCGGCATTACGGGCAGCACCGCCGATCAGGTCTCGCGCCACATCCCGGCCAGACTGCTCCGCCGCTCCCCAACCGCGGCCGAAGGCCAGATCGGGGGGGCTCAGCTCGGGGCCCTCGAGCACCCTCAGCTCGCACTCCTCGGGCTCCCATTCGCGGTCCCCGAGCAGGACCGGCCGGCCCATGACCCACGGCTCGAGAACGGACTCGCGGAGCGTCGCCTCGTCTAGGTTGAACTCACGCGCCCACCGGTGGCCGCGCCTGATCTCAACGTGGAAGGCCACCGGCGCGAGTATGCCGATGCGAGGCCCCGAGAGGGTTCCGAACGCTCACGGCAGACCGGCGCGGCGGCATGCCTCCTGGACCGAGATCGCGCCGGGATCCGTGTCGCCCGCCCGTGCCTGGCAGATGTGCTTCGCGCGGGCTCCGCACGCGTCCAACGTCTCCGAGCCCATGACGTGCGGTATGAGCGCGCGGATGCAGCCTGGGCCCGGCGCCGGCCTCGTTGTGCCCGCGGTGGCGACGATGAGCGCGACGCAGGCAGCAATGGTGACCACGACCGCGGCGATCGCGATGTTGCGCTCGCGACCGCTTAGCCGGCGGAGTGGCGTGTTGACGCGCTGCCAATGTCCTTCGAGTGGCATGTCTTCGAACGAGGAGCTTTAGCTCCGAAACTGGCTGGTGCCGTGGATGATGTGGCCGAGGTTAGAGGCTGCGAGGGCGAGTCTGGTTCGACACTCCTGAGAAACCGCGAGCCCAAAGTCTGGACAGCCGTCGAAACGCGCTAGGGCGCGCCCCTCCCGTACTCACGTGAGACGCCGGCAAGGATCTCGAGCATCCCCTCGGCGGCGGGCGCCACGCCCACGTCACGCCCCGTGGCCGCGGTCACGGTGCGAACAGGTGCCCGGGGGTGCAGGGACCTGATCGCGATGTCGTCGCGCACGCTGGAGAGCGCCAGCTGGGGGATCAGCGCAACGCCGACGCCGGCGGCGACCAGCCCCTGGACGGTCTGGTAGTCGTCGGTCTCGAATGAGACGCTGGGCTCGAATCCCGCGGCGTGGCACGAACGGACAACGTGGCGGGCGCAGGGGCTTTCGGCCGACGTCTGAACCCACGACTCGCCCGCGAGGTCCTGGAGGCGGATCCTGGGGACGTCCACCAGCCGGTGATCGTTTGGGAGCGCCAGGTACATGGGGTCCTCGAGCAGGTCGATTCGCCGGAGGCCCGAGCCCAGCCCCTCGCTGACGCCCTCGAACTCGAACAGGAGCGCGAGGTCGAACT
>DASQCL010000086.1:0-10069 GCA_035634715.1 Solirubrobacterales bacterium | reverse complement strand
GTGATGGACGCGCTGTTCGCGTTCCCCTACCTGCTGCTCGCGATCGTGATCGCGTTCCTGCTCTCGGACAAGCTTGGTCAGGGAATCATCACCGCGGCGGTGGCGATCACGATCGTGTACATACCGCAGTACTTCCGTGTGGTCCGAAACCACGTGATCAGCGTCAGGGAGGAGCCGTATGTGGAGGCGGCCAGGGCGCTCGGAGCCAAACGCAGGACGATCATCGGGCGCTACGTCTTCTTCAACGTGATCCAGAACGTCCCGGTTGTCGCGACGCTGAACGCCGCCGACGCGATCCTCACCCTCGCGGCCCTGGGGTTCCTGGGCTACGGGATCCAGCCGACGCAGGCGGCCGAGTGGGGCTACGACGTGCAGCGGGCGATCTCCGATGCCGGAGCCGGCATCTGGTGGACCGGGCTGTTCCCGGGCCTCGCCATCGTTCTCCTGGTGACCGGCTTCACTCTGGTAGGCGAGGGGCTCAATGACATCCTCAATCCGCTGATTCGCTACCGCCGCGTGCGCAAACCCGAGATTCCCGGCGCCTCTCCGGAGGCCGACAAATGAGCGACGTCGTCCTCGACGTCCGCGACCTCCGCGCCTGGTACGGCACCGAGGGCGACCCGGTCCGCGCAGTGGACGGGGTCTCGTTCGAGATCCGCTCCGGCGAGACGCTCGGACTCGTCGGCGAGTCGGGCTGCGGCAAGTCCACGCTCGGCAGGACGATCCTCGGGCTGTTGCCGGAGGGAGCCGCCACCGCCGGCGAGATCCGGTATCGGAACCGGAACCTCGTGACCGCACCGCCCAAGGAGGTCCGCGCGCTGCGCGGGCCGGAGCTCGGGCTGATCTTCCAGGAGCCCATGACGCGGCTCGACCCCCTGATGACGATCGAGAACCACTTCGTCGAGACGCTCAAGGCGCACGAGTCGGACACGAAGGAGAAGGAGATGCGCCGCCGCTCGCTCGACGCCCTCGGCGCGATGGGCATCCCGCCCACCCGCTTCAAGCAGTACCCGCATGAGTTCTCGGGCGGGATGCGGCAGCGGATCATGATCGCACTGGCGCTCGTGCTGAACCCCAAAGTGCTCGTGGCCGACGAGCCCACGACCGCGCTGGACGTGATCGTCGAGGGGCAGATCCTCGAGATCCTGGCGGACCTGCGCCGCAACTTCGACACGGCGCTCCTCCTCATCACCCACAACCTGGGCATCGTCGCCGAGGCCTGCGATCGGGTCGCGGTCATGTACGCCGGCCGTATCGTCGAGCAGGGCGACGCGCGCGAGGTCTTCGCCGAGCCGGCCCACCCGTACACGCGTGCGCTCCTGGAGTCGATCATCTCGCTGGCGACGACCGACCTGAAGTACATCCCCGGCGCGCCGCCGAGCCTGATCGACCCGCCGCCCGCCTGCCGTTTCCACCCGCGCTGCCCGAGCGCGATGCGGGTGTGCTCGACGAAGGACCCGATCGAGGTCTCGATCGCGGCGGGGCACGTCACCGAGTGCTGGCTTCACGGACCCGAGGACGAGATCCCCGCCGGCGGCGAGCAGCCGCTCGAGCGGGAGGAGATCGCCGTGGCGGAGGAGGCTTGATGGAGGCGGCAGCGCGCCCCGTGCCCCGCGCCGTGGCGAAGCCGACCGGCGAGGTGCTGCTCGAGGTCACGGACCTGCGGACGCGGTTCGCGCTCCGCGGCAGCTTCGCCCAGCGCATGCGTGGGCGCGCCGCCGGCTCCGTGAAGGCCGTCGACGGCGTCAGCTTCTCGCTGCGACGCGGGGAGGTGCTCGGCGTCGTCGGCGAGTCGGGGTCGGGGAAGACCACGCTGGGGCGAACCCTGCTCGGCCTGGCTCCCGCCACCGACGGGTCGATCAAGCTGGAGGGGCAGGAGATCACAGGCCTGAGCGAGGCCGCATTCCGCCCGCTGCGCAAGAGGCTCCAGATCGTCTTCCAGGACCCGCACGCGTCGCTCAACCCGGCAATGACGATCGGCGAGTCGGTCGGCCACCCGCTTCGCATCCACGGCATCGCCCGGGACCGCGAGCAGATGCGCGTCCGGGTGGTGGAGGCGCTCGAGCGGGTCGGCCTTCACCCCGCCGAGCAGTACATGAGCAAGTACCCCACCGACCTCTCCGGCGGGCAGAAGCAGCGGGCCGTGATCGCGCGGGCGATCATCCTGGGGCCAGACATCCTGATCGCGGACGAGCCGGTCTCCATGCTCGACATGAGCGTGCGGGCGAAGATCCTCGAGCTGATGATCGACCTCAAGCGCGAGCTTGGTCTGACCTACCTCTACATCACCCACGACCTCGCGACGGCGAAGTTCTTCTGCGACCGCATAGCGATCATGTACCTCGGCAAGATCGTCGAGATCGGCCCCGCGGCCGAGATCTACGACAACCCAAAGCACCCGTACACGGTCTCGCTCCTGCGGGCGATCCCCGAGCCCGACCCCACGCGGACCGTCGCGCGCGACCTCCCACGCGGCGAGGTGCCCGACGCGGTGACGCCCCCGCTCGGCTGCTCCTTCCACCCGCGCTGTGCGCGCGCCTTCGAGGTCTGCGGCTGGGAGAGCCGGGACCTGCGCACCCTGCTCGAGGCGCGCTGGACCCGGATGCCGGAGCCCGAGTACCGCGCCGAGCGCGAGGTGATCGGGAGCCTCGACGAAATGAACGTCCCGTCGACCAGCGCGAGGATCGAGCCGGCCTCCGGCCACACGACCGCGGAGGTGGCCGAGATCATCGAGCGCCTCCGGATCGACGCCCCCGATGACCCATTTTGGAAGGGCGTGGCGGCCATCGACACCGAGGGGCCGGCCGTCTCGATCCGCTTCCACGAGGGGATCGAGCCGCGCGACGTCCAGGAGGGCCCGTCCCGGCTCCAGTGCCACCTCTACGACGAGGACGCCCTCGCGGCCGCACAGCGCGACGCGGCCGCGCGGTAACGGTCGGACGTTCGTCCATCTCCCGATCCGGGGATGGCGGGCTGACCATCCGGAGGGTTGACCCCGGGGGTCCGCTGCGGTTATATGGACAGGTGCAAGCAGACGGCGATGGGAGAACGCGCCAGGGAGGGCGCTCGTGGGCAAGGACGGCCCGCACACCCGTCTCCCTCAATCAGATTGGGAGATACATGGAGTCACAGAGACTTACCTCGAGTTCCATGGCGCGTTGGCGACTGATCGCCTGTGTGTCCCTTGCCGCCGCTGCGTTCGCGGTCGGTGTCGCGCCGAGCATCGCCTCGGCGCAGTCGCACTTCGGCCCGATTAGGAGCGCCGCGAGCGTCCGCAAGGCCGACATCCCCAACCGGGGAACGGTCGGGACTGCCGCACGGCGCGCCATGAAGCAGGGCTACCTGGTTCCCAACCAGGCCCGGTACGAGCGCCAGAAGACCCGCGCGGCGCGGCGGACATCCGCCAAGGATGCGCTCACAGCTCCTGTGAACGGCGCCCTCGCGCCGGTCAATAACCGCGCTTGGGCCGGAATCAACGACACGAACTCGGCGCCGCCGGATGAGACGAGCGCGGTGGGCACTGGCCGCTACATCGAGCTCGTCAACAGCAAGTTCGCGATCTACAACAAGACGGCCAACGCGCCGATCAGCGCCGGCTCGATCAACAGCATGGTCGGGGCCGCGGGCACCGACAGCGTGTTCGATGTCCAGATCATGTGGGACGCGACGACCAATCGCTTTTACTACGCAGCCGACGACGTCGTCAGCAACACGAACAACAAGATCGCGTTCGGGTTCTCGAAGACGGCGACGCCGAGCTCCGCCGCCGACTGGTGCAAGTTCGCCGTCAGCGCCGGATCGACGTTCCCCGACTATCCGAAGCTCGGTGACAGCCAGTTCTTCCTGATGATCGGAACGAACCTGTTCAACGGCAACAATTTCGCGAACGCGAATGTGCTCGCCGCCTCGAAGCCAAAGGCGAGCGACACGTGCGCGACCTACCTGAGCACGTCCAAGCTCGCCAACAAGGGGCTCTCCGGCGGCTTCACCCCGGTGCCGGCGAGCGAGGTCGACAACAACGCGACCGGCTGGTCGGTCGCCGTCCCGCTGGCCACCCCGGGCAACAAGCTCCAGCTCTACAAGGTCACGAAGAGCAGCACGGGAGCGCCGGTGATCGGCACCACCCCGACCTCGGTGCCGGTGTCGAGCTTCGCTGTTCCACCGGCGGCTCCGCAGAAGGGGACGGCGTTCAAGATCGACACGTCGGACACCCGCAACACCCAGGCCCAGGCCGCGGTTGACCCGGGTCACGGGAACAACCTCGCCATCTGGACGCAGCACACTGTCAAGGGCGGCGCGGGAGCTCAGGTTCGGTGGTACGAGATCAACCCGGCGACCCACTCGCTGATCCAGCACGGGACGGTGACCAGCCCGTCCCTGTACGAGTTCAACGGCGCGATCGCCCCGAACCGTCAGGTCAATGGAGCCACCACGAGCGGCGGGAAGGCGATGTTGATGAACTTCAACACGAGTTCCACCGCCACGTTCCCGTCGATCAAGATGGTTTCCAAGGTCGGAGGCGGCGCGCAGTCGGGTCCGGTGGCGGTGTTCAACGGCACCAAGCCGCTGACCGGGTTCGACTGCACCGCGCCGGCGCCCAACCCGTGCCGGTGGGGCGACTACGCGGCGGCGACGCCGGATCCGTCGACGAAGAACCGGATCTGGAACGTGAGCCAGTACGGCGCCGGAACGCCGTCGTCGACGTTCGCGACGTCCAGGACCTGGAACTTCATCGCCACGCCGTAGGGCGGACCAGGTACGGACCAGTTGCGAGAGGCCCCGTCCCGCTCAGGCGGGCCGGGGCCTCTCCGCCTGACGGTCGTCGCGCCCCCCGCTCCTTCGAGTGCCGGCCCCCGCCCGCCGCCGAGCGCGGGGGCGACTCTCAACGCTGCCTCGCTCAGGCGCTCCGAGCGGCTTGCCACAGGTCGAGCAGTGATCGAGGTCCTCCCACCCCTCCATCGTGAAGTTCTGAGCCCCGCAATGCGGACAGTGCATCAGGGCCATGCCGCAACCACCTCCTGAGGCGCTCGTGTCGCCCTCACTCAGAGGCTCCATCCTCCTCGGGTTCGCTAACAGATCGCGACGACCACGCTCCCACAATCGTCGCCACGCGTTAACGATTGCACACATCGCACCACGAAGCAACCGCCGGTACGCCAGTTAGGACACCCGACCGGCTAACCGTGCGCGTAGGTCAGGCGGCCTCCTCCTCAGGCTCATCAGCGACCTGGGACCAGGCCTCATACCCGCCGCTTCGCTCCCAGATTGAGGTCAGGATGCCCTCGAGGTCTTTGCGCTCGGCGGGATCGAGCCCGTCGAGCAGCTCCTCCTCCACCCCGTCCATCACCTCGGAGACCTTTTCGACGACCGCGATCCCCTTCTTCGAGACCTCGACCAGGTGGCGGCGGCGATCCTCGGGGTCGCGACGCCTCGTGGCGTAGCCCCGCTCCTCGAGCTCGTTGAGGATCGTCACCAGGTTCGTCGGGTCGAGGTGGAGCTGCCCGCAGAGCGACTGCTGGGTCAGCTGGCCGCGATCGCGGAGCTCGATGAGCGCCGCGACGTGCCGAGGACGGACCCCGTACGGCTCGAGCGCCTGCGTGAAGCGATGCATTGTGATGCGTCCGAGCTTGATCATCAGCAGCATCGGCCACTGCTTGGCGATCCCCGGTGGGGCGCTCTGTTCGATCTGCTTTGCCATGCCCGGAAAGTTACCAGCCACTAACCCTTGGTGTCAACCAAGCATTTGCTAAGGTCACACGATCTTGCAGCGAGCCGCGACGCCAAGCACCCGGATGATCCTCGCCGTCCTGTCTCTCGGAGGGATCTCCTACGCGCTCCTGCAATCGCTGGTCGTCCCCGCCCTGCCGGAGATCCAGGCCTCCCTCCACACCTCGGAGAGCGCCGTCGCCTGGGTGCTCACAGCGTTCCTGCTGAGCGCGTCGGTCTTCACTCCGATCATCGGCCGGCTCGGCGACATGTACGGCAAGGAGCGGCTGCTCCTGATCGTCCTCGTGGCGCTCGCGGTCGGGACGCTCATCTCGGCCGTGGCCACCTCCCTGTGGCTCATGCTCCTCGGCCGTGTCATCCAGGGCGCCGGCGGCGGGATCTTCCCGCTCGCCTTCTCGATCATCCGCGACGAGTTCCCCAACCCGCGGGTGCCGGGCGCGATCGGCCTGGTCTCGTCCCTGCTCGGCATCGGCGGTGGCGCGGGCGTGGTGTTCGCCGGCATCGTTACCCAGAACCTCTCCTACCACTGGCTCTTCTGGTTCCCGCTCGTGATGATCTCGGTCACCGCGTTCCTCACCTGGCGGTACATCCCCGAGTCGCCGGTCAAGACACCGGCCCACATCAACTACCGGGCGGCGGCGCTGATGACGCTCGGTATCTCGGCCGTCCTGCTCGCGATCACCGAGACCAGCACCTGGGGTTGGGGCTCGCCGAAGACGCTCGGGCTGCTCGCAGTCGGCACCCTCGTGATCCTCGCCTGGATTCGCGAGGAGCTCCGTTCCCGCGAACCGCTCGTCGACATGCGGATGATGGCCATCCGGGGCGTCTGGACGACCAACACGGTCGCCTTCCTGATCGGGATCGGCATGTACTCGTCGTTCATCCTCCTGCCAGAGTTCGTCCAGGAGCCGACCAGCACCGGCTACGGCTTCGGCGCCTCGGTGACGGTCGCCGGGCTCTTCCTGCTGCCTGCGACGATCGCGATCGTGATCGTGGGCCAGATGGCGGGGATCCTCGAGCGCCGCATCGGCTCGCGGGGGTCGCTGATCGGCGGCACCTTGTTCAGCCTCGCCTGCTACGCGCTGCTCGTGACCAACTCGGGCTCCGAGCTGGACATCTACATCGCCGCGGGCCTGCTCGGCATCGGCATCGGCCTCTCCTTCTCCGCGATGGCGAACCTCATCGTCCAGAACGTCCCGCAGGAGCAGACCGGCGTCGCCACCGGGATGAACGCCGTCACACGAACGCTCGGCGGCGCCTTCGGCGGTCAGCTCGCGGCAACGCTCCTCGCGAGCAACCTCGGGGCGGGCGGCGACCCGACGTCGACCGCCTTCACACTGTCATTCCTGATGTGCCTGATCGCGCTGGTTGCCGCGCTGGGATTCGCGCTCTTGGTGCCGCGCCGCAGCGCCAACGACCTCGCCGAGGACGCGGTGCTGCTCCCGTCCCACTCGAGCCGCGAGCCCGAGCGAACCGCCGCGTAGATCGGCGAGAGCCGGGGGCTACCCGGCGCTCCGCTCGATCTTGACCTCGCACCGGTCGATCGACGCGCGGGTGCCTGGCGTGTCGGAGGCGTCCATCTGCTGGAAGATCGCGTCCGCGTCCCGCATCTGCTGCTCGGTCTCGAAAAAGGCGACGAAGACCGCCGTTCCCTGGTCCGAGTCGTAGAACAGCTTCATCGCGCTCGACTCGACTCCCGGCGGGGGGCCGTCGGACTCTTCCACGCGAGTGACGACCGCGTCGATCTGCTCGGGGCTGACGTCCGTGAACCTGACCACACGTGCATTCATGAAAACCTCTTCTCGGTAGCTCAAGCCGATCCTAACCCGGCCCGGCCGCGCGTGATGTCAAAAAGATGAGAGCTTCGGCCTAGCGCGTCAGCGTGAGCACCTTGGTACCGGTTCCGGCGCGGTTGTCGTCGCCGCTCCACTGGGCCACGACGAAGAGCTCCTTGTTCTTCTTGACCTTGAACTTCGCCGTGAACTTGCCGTTGGAGGCCGCGGTCAGCGTGTCGTTCTTCCAGTTCGAATCCGCGGACTTGCGGCTCGAGACGACGATCTGCTCGCCGCCCTCCGGCGGCGACAGCTTGCCGAGGACCTTCACCTTCTTCTGCGCCTTGGACGACTTCTTCTTCGCCACGTCGAGAGTCAGCTTGGACTTGTCTCCCGCCTGACCGCCGGTTGTCGTCGCGAAGAAGCCCGCGTCATCCGTGAATGGTGAGATCGCGAAGCCGGTCGCGTGCTCGTCCCGAACCTCGACCGAGTCCGGTGCGATCAGCTGCGGTTGCCACGTCTTGCCGCCGTCCTTGGTCCGGAACACGTACCCGGCGCTCTGATTTCCGAAGCGGTCGACCGAGACGTAGCCGGAGCTCGCCGATGAGAAGCTGATCCCGGTGCCGGCGTCGGTTCCGAGGGCCTTCACGACCTTCCACTTGTCACCGCCATTCGACGTCTTGAAGAGCTCCCCGGTGTCGGCGAGCGCATATCCCTTGCTCGCACCCAGGAAGTCCACGTCGTTCAGCTCCTGTTTCTTCGGTCCCTTGACCTTCTTCCACGTCTTGCCCTTGTCCTTCGACACCGCGATCTGCTTGCGGCCGAAGGCGATCAGCGCCCCACTGGCCACCTCGATGTTGTCGAGCGGCTTGCCCTTGACGGCCGTCGACTTCACGGTTTTGAACGAGTTGCCGCCGTTTGTCGAGATCCGAAGCCCCTTGGGCCCGACGAGCAGGATCCTGTTGGCGTCGAGGGCGAGCAGGGCCTTGGGGGTCGCCGACGCTCCGGTGTCGAGGTTCGACCAGCTCGAGCCGCCGTTCACGGTCTTGAACACCCCTCCCGCCGTGTCGAGCGCGAAGCCCGTGTTCTGACTCGGGAAGGAGGCATCGCGGATGTCCGCCGGCGTGGTCACGCCAACCGTGAACCAGTTGGCGCCGCCATCGACGGTTCGAGCGAGGATCCCGTTGTTCCCCCCCGCCTCGGCGAGCTGGGAATTCGTCGCGCGCAGATTCTCGAACCCGTGGCCCGAGATCCTTCCGCCCACAGGCGCCCACGTCGAGCCCCCGTTGTTCGAAACGACAGTCGCGCCGCTCTCGCCGACCGCCACAGCGCGCGTCGCCGACGCGAAGGCCGCGGCGAAGATCTTCTCGGTCGATGGGCTGACCAAGCTGCCGTGGTTGCCGCTGTCGGTCGTCCGGACGAGCTGCCCGCCCCCCGGCTCGGTGATCAGGCAGGTGCTCGCGCCGGCGCAGCCGATCGATGCGAGCGCGGGCGCCCCGGAGACGCCGGTGAGGCTTCTTGGAGCCCAGTGCGCACCCCCGTCGACGCTCTTGAGCAGCGTCCGTCCGTCACCCACCGCATATCCGGCGCCACCCGCGAAGTCGAGGCCGTTGAGGCCGTTGACCTGCGTGACGCCTGGGCCGTTCGCGGCGCTGGCGACCTCGACCCAGGAGTTGCCACCGTCGGTCGTCCTGAAAATCTTGCCCGGCCCCTGGCCGCGTGTGGTGACCACACCCGTGTTGGCGCCGGTGAAGAAGATGTCCGTCGGCGATCGCGAGCCGCCGGCGGATTGGCTGCCCGGAATAGAGGTCTTGCGAGAAAACGTGGTCCCGCCGTCATCGGTGCGCAGGATGCTGCCGTCTTGCGTCATCAGGTATCCAACCGCGGGGCTGGGGAAGTAGAACGAGGCGATCTGAGACGGGCAGCTCTGGTCGCTTCCCGTCCACGGGAGCCGGGTGAAGGTCTGGCCGCCGTCGTCGGAGCGGCGGAGGGCGCAGTCGCCCCCGATCACCACCGTGTTGGAGTCGATGGCCCGAACGGTGACGAGGGGGGCGGTGATGCCCGTCGGCAGTCCCTCCCAGGTCGCGCCGTCATCGTCGGTCCGGAGCAGCGTGCCGAAGTCTCCGGCAGCGTAGCCGCGCGAGCCGGCGAAGTCGATCCCGTTCAAGGTGTTCCCCTGCGGCTGCGGATCGCCCCAGAACCACCCGGAGTGGCCGACGGAGACGCCCGCCCCGGCCAGCACCCCCCGCGCGCCGGGACCGCTCGCGGCCCCGGCCCCGGCCGTCCCGAGGAGAATGCTCGCGATCGCGGCGGTGACGAGCACCAACGCTGCGACGAACGGCGTCCGTGCACGCCGATGGCCCGGCTCCTTCGTGGCCGGCCCCGTCCCACTCATCGCCCTCATCTTGTCTCCTGTGATTAGCGCTGCGCCCCGCTGACCGTCGGTCAGCACCACGTATAGGAGAACAGACCGCGGCCCCGGAAGTAGCGGTGAGGCGTCACATTGCAGACATTTACTCGCTCGCGACGTCGCGGCGCAGGAAGATGAGCCCAGCCGCGACCAGGGCCGG
>DASQCL010000085.1:0-10126 GCA_035634715.1 Solirubrobacterales bacterium | reverse complement strand
CGCCTGATCCGGTCGATCGCGCGGTTGCGCGCCGTGGTCACTAGCCACGCCCGGGGGTTGTCGGGCGTGCCGTCGCGCGGCCAGCGCCCCGCGGCGATCGCGAATGCCTCCTGCGCGGCTTCCTCGGCGAGGTCGAAGTCGCCGAGGAAGCCGATCATGGCGGCGAGGACGCGTCCCCACTCGTCGCGGAAGACTCGCTCGAGGACTGCTATCCCTCCTTCAGCGGGCGAATCTCGATCGCTCCGCCGAGCCGGGCGGCGGGGATCCGCGACGCGAGCTCGATCGCCGCGTCGAGGTCGTCGGCCTCGAAGAACAGATAGCCGCCGAGCGCCTCCTTCACGGCGACGAAGGGGCCGTCGGTGGTCAGCGTCTCGCCGTTGGAGACGCGGACAGTGGTCGCGGCATCGGGTGCCTCCATCCACACTCCGGGCGTTACGCCGCCGGTCTGGTTGATGGCCTGGTAGTCCGTGGCGACCGCCATCTGCTCGTCCTCGGACATCGCCTCCCACTCCGGCGATCCGGGCGTCGGGGTGTCGCCGTGCTGAATCAGCAGCATGTACTTCATCGCTTCCTCCTTTGGTGGAGAGTTGTAACGCCCCAGAGACGAACGGCGGGAGGGGAAATGGACACCTGCTGGATCCGGCGGCTGGATGTCGGCCTGGCAGGATGGCTACATGCGCCGGTTGCTCTTCATCGGCTCGGCTGTCGTCTTCCTGGACGTCGTCTTCTACGCGGCGATCACGCCGCTCCTGCCTGCCTACGTGGACGACCTCGGGCTGTCGAAGACGGCGGCGGGGGTGCTCTCCGCCTCCTACGCCGCCGGCACGCTGATCGCCTCACTGCCGGCTGGATTCATGGCCGCTCGCCTGGGCCCGCGACGAACCCTGCTCGCGGGCCTGGTGTTACTCGGCGTGGCCAGCCTGGCATTCGGCTTCGCGCACCACATCGTGCTGCTGGATCTGGCCCGCTTCGTGCAAGGGGCGGCGGGAGCGCTCGCCTGGTCGGGGGCAATCACGTGGCTGATGGTCACCACCGCCGAGTCGCGCCGTGGCGCCGTGATCGGCGACGTGCTCGCCATCGCGATCGCGGGGACGCTCCTCGGCCCGGCCGTCGGCGTCCTGGCTCATTCGATCGGGACAAAGCCGGTGTTCTCGTCGGTCGTAGTGGTGGCCGCCGTCCTCAGCGTCCTGGCGCTGCGGCTTCCGATTCCCGGGCACGGTGATCGGGTGGGCGTCCGTGAGACGGCCCATGCGATCAGGCGACGGTCGGTGCTTCAGGCGACCGGGCTGGTGATGGCGCCGTCGGTGTTCTTCGGCGTGATCGCCGTGCTCGTCCCGTTGCGGATCAACAGCCTCGGCGGCGGGGCCGGGGTCGTCGCGGCCGGGTTCATGGCCGGGGCGGCGTTCGAGGCCGTTCTCTCCGCCTGGGTCGGCCGCGTCTCGGATCGGGTCGGGAGGCTGCGGCCCTACGTGATCGGCATGGTGATCAGCGCCGCCGGCCTGGCCGTCCTGCCCGCGAGCCACGCGCTGGGGGTGGTCGTGACCCTGCTCGTCGTGATGTCGGTCGGCGCCGGCCTGTGCTTCACGCCGGCGCTCGCGCTGCTCAGCGACGCGGCCGAGGCGAGCGGGCTGCACCAGGGCCTGGCCACGGGCCTGATCAACGTGGCGTGGGCAGCCGGACAGGTCCTCGGCAGCGTCGGCGCGGGTGCGACCGCGAGCGCCGCGGGCGACGCGCTGCCCTGCCTCGTCGTCGCCGGGATGCTGCTCGTCGTCGCGTTCGCGGCGCGGCAGAACGGCATCGGGCGGGCACGGTATGTTGCCCGGGCATGACCGGCGAAGAGCCCGCCGCGCCGCCGCCAGGGGAACCGCCCGCGACGCCGCCCACCGCTGAAGCAGGCCCGCCGGCAGAGCGCGCCACGATCGTCGTCACGGACGACCTCGAGCGCTCCCGCGTCACGGTCTTCTTCCGCCTCATCCTGGTGATCCCGCACCTGATCGTCCTCGCGCTGTTCAGCATCCTCGCGATCGTCCTCGCGATCATCAACTGGTTCTGGGCGCTGTTCACGCGTGACACGGTCGCCCACGACATGCAGTCGCGCTACCTGCGCTACGCGACACACGTGCTCGGCTACCTCAATCTCGCGGCGAACCCGTTTCCGGGCTTCGAGGGGGCGCCCGGCTCCTACCCGCTCGACCCGCAGATCCCGCCGCAGGAGCCGCAGAACCGTTGGAAGACCGGCTTCCGGCTCGTCCTGATCGTCCCGGCTGCGATCCTGGCGAGCACGCTCGGTGTGACGGCCTCGAGCTCGTACTCGGGCTATTACTCGTTCGGGCTGATCACGACGGCTGCGTTCCTGGCCTGGTTCGCGATCATGGCCATCGGGCGTATGCCCCGCGGCCTTCGCGACCTGTCCGTCTACTGCCTCAACTACGGGATTCAGTACTGGGCATACCTGCTCATCGTCACCGACCGCTATCCCGACAGCGACCCGCTGACGAAGAGCTACGGTCCCGATCCGGCCCCCGACCACCCGATCCGCATCTCGGAGGACGCGGAGCTGCGCCGGTCCCGCCTGACCGTGTTCTTCCGGTTCCTCCTGTTCCTGCCCCACTACGTCTGGCTCGCGCTCTGGGGCATCGCCGTGCTCTTCACCGTGATCGCCCAATGGTTCGTGACCCTGTTCGCCGGCCGGCCGGCGGACGCTCTCCATCGCTTCAACGGCGCCTACCTGCGCTACACCACGCAGGTCTACTCGTACCTGTTTCTGGTGACCAACGAGTTCCCCGGCTTTGTGGGCGCGCCGGGCAGTTACCCCGTCGACCTCCACATCGCCCCGCCGGAGCGCCAGAACCGCTGGAAGACCGGCTTCCGCCTCATCCTCGCGTTCCCTGCGCTCATCGTCACCAGCGGGGTGGGCGGTCTGCTGCTCGTCGTCGGCATCTTCGGCTGGTTCGTGGGGCTGTTCCTCGGCCGGATGCCGGTTGGGCTGCGGAACCTCGGCGTCTTCGCCCTCCGTTATTCGGCTCAGGTGAACGGGTATCTATTGCTGCTCACGGACCGCTATCCGTTCAGCGGGCCGTCGCTCGAGCAGCTGCCGCCTGAATCCAGCTCGCTTCCCGAACCGGCTTGAGCGCATCACCCGCGGCCGGGCGCCGTGCCCTGGTCGCCCTGGGCATCGCCGCGGCGGTCGCGTTGTGGATCTTCGCCTTCCTGCAGCTGTGGCAGACGAGCGTGCCCAGCGACCTCTCGCTGCCGACGCTCGACCCTACGCACTACTTCAGCCAGGACCAGATCGACCGGGCGTCCAGCTACCAGACCTTCCTCAGCGTCGATGCGCTGCTTGCGCTGATTGCGCAGTTGGTGGCGCTCGGGATCTACGCGATAAAGGGCCCGGGCTTCACCCGCGAGTCGGCCGCGGGGCGTATCGGGACGGGGATGCTGCTCGGCATGCTCGGGCTCGCGTTCGTGTGGTTCTCGCAACTCCCGTTCGGGCTCGCGGAGCTCTGGTGGGAGCGAAAGCACGACGTCTCGAGCCAGGGGTACGTGACCTGGGTCATCGACTACTTCCTCGCCGCCGGCGGCGAGTTCCTGTTCATCTCGCTGGCGCTGCTCATCGTCATGGCCCTCACGGGACTGTGGAAGCGGTGGTGGTGGGTCGCCGCCGCGCCGGCGCTCGTGGCGGTGACGCTCGTCTTCGCCTTCGTCCAGCCGTACCTCATCCCGGGCCAGCACGACGTCCACAACCCGGCGATCGCCGCCGATGCCCGTGAGCTAGCCAAGCAGGAGGGCATCCCGGGGACGAAGGTGACCGTGCAGAACACCCACAACCTGGGCGGGGGGCCAAACGCCGAGGCGACCGGGCTGGGCCCGACGAAGCGGGTGATCCTGTGGGACACGCTCGTGCAGCGGTTCCCCAACTCGCAGGTGCGAGTCGTCCTGGCGCACGAGTTCGCACACCTCTCGCGCGACCACCTCTGGAAATCGTTCGGGTTCATGGCCCTGCTCGCGCTCCCCATCGCGCTGCTCGTCGCGCTCATCACCCGGCGCCGTGGCGGCCTCTACGAGCCTGCATCGGTGCCGCTGGCCATCTTCATCGTCGCCGTGCTTCTGTTCCTGACACTGCCGCTGCAGACCGCCTTCACCCGCCGGCTCGAATCGGAGGCCGACTGGGTGGCCCTCAACACGACCCGCGATCCAGCGGCGATGACCGGTTTGTTCGAACGCCTCGGGCGACTCTCCAAGGCCCAGCCGAACCCGGCCGGCTGGGATCAGTTCATCTTCGGCGACCACCCGGGCATCATGCAGCGGATCGAGATGGCCAAGGCCTGGAAGGAGCGCAATCCCGGGCACTAACCTCGAGATATGGCGTTGCGCGCGGGTCCATACACCTTCTCCCACGTCACCTACGACCCACCGAGCGACGTGCTGTACGCGGCGATCGGGACCCCGCGCCCCGGCCGACGGGTGCAGACGCCGGAGTCCCACTTCCTGCGCTTCGACGACAAGGACCGCTTCACGGGCATCATCTTCATGAACCCGCGTGAGCAGCTCGAGCGGGATGGCGCCGTCTACGTGAGCCTGCCGGAGGGCGATCGGGCGCGGGTCCAGGGGATCGAGGCTTTCGTCCGCGGCGCCGGCTGAGGCCGCTTGTCACGTTTCGGGGTGCCGTGAACGTTCTGTAGTTGGATGCGTGTGATGGATCAATGCCTCCCGCCGTTTCAGGTGTTCCTGGAGGATCACCTCGACCCCGTGCGGGCGTTCCTGCGCGGGATGGTCGGCCCAACCGACGCCGACGACTGCCTCCAGGAGACCTTTATCGCCGCGCTGCGCGCCTACCCGCGAGCGCATGCGGGCAATCTGCGCGCCTGGGTCTTCACCATCGCGCGGCGCAAGGCGATCGACCACCAGCGCTCGCGCTCCCGCCGTGCCCAGCCGGTGGCGGACGTCGAGCCATTGGTCGATCGGGGCAACAGCGCCCCGCCAGCCGATGCGGCCGGCGTGGGGATGAGCCCCAGGCACAGCGAGATCTGGGCGGCCGTCGCCGAGCTGCCACCGGGGCAGCGGGCGGCGGTCGTCCTGCGCTTCGCCGTCGACCTCCGGTACCGCGACGTCGGCGAGGCGCTCGGCACCTCGGAGGAGGGGGCACGCCGCAACGTCCACGAGGGCTTGAAGAAGCTGCGCAGGAGCGCGGCGGAGCTGAAGGAGATGACGACATGACTGACTTCGTCGAGGCGCTGGCCACGCGGGCCGCGGATGAGGGCCTGCTGGACGTCGCCTACGCCACGCTGGACAGCCCGGTGGGAGAGCTCGTCGTCGCGGCTACCGACCGCGGCTTGGTGCGGATCGGCCTGCCCGGGGAGCCGCTCGACAGCGTGCTCTCGCAGCTGGCCGACGGGGTCTCGCCCCGGGTCCTCTCCTATCCCCGCCGGCTCGACGAGGCCCGGCGGGAGCTGGACCAGTACTTCGCCGGCAGGCGCGAGCACTTCGAGCTCGCCGTCGACTGGCGACTCAGCCATCCCGGGTTCTACCGCCGGGTGCTGCGGGAGACGGCGAAGGTGCCGTTCGGCGAGATGATCACTTACGGCCAGGCCGCTAAGCGCGCCGGGAGCCCCCGCGCGTTCCGCGCGGCGGGAACGGCGCTGGGCGCCAACCCGGTACCGATCGTCGTCCCGTGCCACCGGGTCGTGCGGACCGGCGGCGACATCGGCAACTACGGCGGCGGGCCCGAGATGAAGCGGTTCCTGCTCGAGCTCGAGAACGCGCTCTAGCGATCGCCTGCTCGCCGCTCAGGAATTTCTTGCGCTGCGCGTCTCGGTCTGTAAGCTGCGCCGGCAATGCTGATCGCAATCATCGTCATCGTCGTACTGGTCATCGTCGGCGTGTTGATCGTCATCTCGGTCAACAACTCGATGATCGGGGCGCGCAACCGGGTCGACGAGTCATGGTCGGGGATCGACGTGCAGCTGAAACGGCGACACGACCTCGTCCCGAACCTGGTTGAGACCGTCAAGGGCTACGCGACGCACGAGCGCGAGGTCTTCGAGAAGGTCACCGAGGCGAGGGCTGAGGCGACCAAGGCTCACACACCGGCCGAGTCCGCACAGAAGGAAGGCCAGCTCACGGCTGCCCTCACCGACCTGCGCGCCGTGGCGGAGAACTACCCCGAGCTCCGCGCCACGGAGAACTTCCAGAAGCTCCAGAACGAGCTGACGGAGATCGAGGACGAGATCCAGGCCTCCCGCCGGATCTACAACTCGAACGTGCAGGCCTACAACACCAAGATCCAGGTCTTCCCGAACTCCGTCATCGCCAACAACCGCGGTTTCACGCCGCGGGAGTTCTTCGAGATCGAGGACACGGGCGACCGCGAGCCGGTCCAGGTCAGCTTCAGCAGCTAGGGCTGCGGCTCGCCGAGATCGCCCGGACGTGGCCGAGGCGTCGGCGTGGGTTGGCACGTAGGGCAGCGCGTATGCCGGGTCGAGTCAATTCAGTCCCGGAAACCGGGAGCGGATTCACTTGACCTGGATGAACGCAATCTACGCCCGACAGGTGAACGCGGATTGCGTTGACCCGGGTCACGCCAGAAGCGCGTGGGCGCTAGCAAGGCGTGGTGATCCCCGCCTGCGATCTGACGACCACGAAGGCCGTGCCCGGGACGCTCTTGAGGCGGTTCAGGTCGCCGTCGCGCCACCCCTTCGAGCTCGCCCCGGTGATGAACCAGTTCGAGCCGGGGCCGCCGTTGTCCGCGTTGATGATCCCGTAGTGGTAGAGCGCGGTGAAGATCACCCGCGACTGGCTGCCCTTCGGGAACCGGTGGAGGTTGCTCTCGTAGTAGCTCTGGCTGAGGCGCATGCGAAGGCCCATCGGCGGCAGGTCGCGCGCGCAATGGTCTGACGCGTAGTGGGTCGCGGGGTGGATGTACCCCTCGCGCGTCTCCGAGAAGGTCGCCCGAATCGCGTGGCGCACGTTGCCGCGCTTGACCTCGCCGTAGCGGACGAGGCCGGGCAGGATCGGCAGCCCGGCGGCGTCTGCGGAGGTCCAGCCGTCGTGGCGGAGCTTGGTCGAATGGAGGTTGAACTTCGCGGTCGACGCGGCCTTCCAGCGGTGGCCGTGGCCACCCACGTAGCGCGCGCCGAACATCTCGAAGAGGTCGCAGGTTCCCCGCTGCAGGACCAGCACGTGGCGGTCGGAACCGTTCTCTCGGCGGGCGTGAGGTGGGATCGGCGCGCGGCCGAAGTCGCTCTCCCCGGGATACGCGGTCGCGTGGACCCGCACGCGCCGCTGATCCCGGCCGACCGTGTTGTATGGGATGCCGTAGCGCCCGTTGCCGCCGAAGTCCGGATGTACCACCTGGTTGCCGCCGAGGCCTGTGATGCCCCGGATGTAGGAGCCCGAGCGCGAGTCGATGGGCGCCTTCGAGACGTCCTGGTTCCACGCGGTCTGGTTGGCCGCTGACGGCGCGGTCACCGGGCCGCTGAACGCCGGGAAGATCGGACACCCGCCGACGCGAGGGGGCTTCGCCGCGGCAGCCGGGGACGCGGCGATCCCCACCGCGAGGAGGACGGCCGGCGCTGCGAGAATGCGAACCGACATGCGGACCCCGCCGAGGCTCATGCGCTGATTATCCATACCGTGGCGGATTCGCCCGGTGCTTAGAGTCCCGCCGATGAGCACGAGCGATCGGCTGGCCGCCTGGCTGGTCACCGGGCCGGTGGGGCGATTCGTGGCCTTCGTCTGCGACCTGGCCGTCGCGGTCGGTCGCGGGGCGATCAATAAGCTGGGTCGCCGATGAAGACCACGGTCACTGAGCTTGGCGACTCCCGCGTTCGCGTGGACGTCGCGATCGAAGCGGACGAAATCGAGAAGCGCCTCGAACACGCCGCGCAGCAGCTCGCCGGCGACATGCGCGTGCCGGGTTTTCGCAAGGGCAAGGTGCCCGCGGAGCTCGTCATCCAGCGCGTCGGGCGCGAGGCGGTGCTCGAGCAGGCCCTCCGCGACTCGCTCGCCGAGTGGTACGAGCGCGCCCTGCTCGAGACCGGCATCACGCCGATCGGCGACCCGAAGCTGAACGTCGAGTCGCTCCCTGAGGAGGGGCAGGACTTGGAATTCTCGCTTGAGGTGGGGGTGCGCCCGCCCGCAAAGCTCGGCGACTACAAGGGGCTGGAGGTGGGCAAGGTCGAGCCCGAGGTACCGGTGGACGCCGTCCAGGGCGAGCTCGACCGGCTGCGGGAGGGCTTCGCCGGTCTGAACCCGGTGGAGCGGCCGGCAGCGGCGGGGGACATCCTGGTAATCGACTACTCCGGCACCGTGGACGGCGAGCCGTTCGAGGGGTCCGAGGCCACCGACCTGACGGTCGAGCTGGGGGCCGAGACGCTCCTTCAGGAGTTCGACGAGGCGCTGGCCGGCGCCTCCGCGGGCGATGAGGTGACCGTCGAGGTGGACTTTCCCGAGGAACACCGCCCCGAGGTCCTGGCGGGCAAGAAGGCGAGCTTCACGGTCACGGTCAAGGAGGTGAGGGAGAAGGAGCTTCCGGACCTCGACGACGACTTCGCCTCCGAGGCCTCTGAGTTCGAGACGCTGGACGAGCTCCGGAACGAGATCCGCAGCCGCATCGCGGCCGCACTCGAGCAGCGCTCCGAGGACGACTTCCGCGCCGCCACGGTGGACGCCGCCGCGGCGGGGGCCACGATCGACCTGCCCAAGGAGCTCGTGCACGCCCGCGCTCACGACATGTGGGAGCGGCTGGAACGCTCGCTCAGTGCCCGCGGCATCGACCCCGCGATGTACGTGCAGATGCAGGGAAAGTCGCGGGAGGAGCTCGTCACGGACATGGAGGGCGAGGCCCAGCAGGCGCTGAGGCGCGAGGCCGTCCTCGAGGCGGTTGCCGACGCCGAGGAGATCGAGGTCTCCGACGACGACCTCCTCGAGGCGCTTGGGCCGGGTGACGGCGACGAGGAGCCGCAGAAGCTGCTCGACAACCTGCGCGAGGCCGGGCGCGACGGCCTCCTGCGCTCCGAGGTACGGCTCCGCAAGGCGGCCGACGTGATCGCGGGATCGGCCAAGCCGATCCCCGCCGAGCAGGCCGCGGCGCGGGACAAGCTCTGGACGCCGGAGAAGGAGCAGGCCGAGACCGAGACCGAGAAGGCTGAAGCCGGCCTCTGGACGCCCGGTTCCGACTGAGCCCGATTCGCGGTTAGGATCGGCCCGAACCACGGAAGGGTCTCGATGGTCTTTTACGGAGGCGGTGGCTGGAAGTACTGGTTGGCGGGCCTCGCGGTGTCGGTCGGCATTTTCGCGGTGATCTACCTCACTGTGATAGACGGTCCAGCTTGACGCTCTGCCTCCTCGACGGCCTCGGTGGTGCATCCAAGCAGCGGGGGCCACGCGCGGCGAGCAGGCGGCGATCTCCATGGCAATCGGGCTTCTCGGCATCCTGAGTCTCATCGATGCGATCGACGAGTTGGGGGACGACCTCCCGAGTTGGATCAAGGATCATCGAAGGTGGGTGGGAGGCATAGGGGGGTCGGCCCTGCTGGTCGGCTCCTACGCCGCGCTCGTAATAACGACATAGGTCGCTACTGCGAGGGGATCAGCGCCGAGACAGCTCGGCGGATACCCGAAGCGGAGGGATCTGGATCCCGTGTCGAATCGAGCTATAGACGGAGATGAAGGGAGAACGGCCGGACGCTGCGCAAGGGCGGTCTAGGTAGATGACCTCCGTCTAGGTCGTGACCCTGGCCGAGGGCGACCAGCCGCTCGGCTTGGACACGTCCGAGAGCTTCTCGGAGCGCGCCTGCACCTCGTAGGTGTGTCCCGGGCCGACCTGCACCGGGCTGTTGCTGGCCCCGAAGACCGCGTACGCGGTGATCACGTGGTTCTGCCACGTCTTCCAGGCGCCGCCGTCCACGCGGTAGCGCACGTCGAAGGCGTTGCCCGTCTGATTGGTCCCCGGCGACCACGTCACGCCAAATGAGCTGGCGGTCTTGTTGAAGATGGTCGGCCTGATGTGGATCGTCCCGACCATGCCGAGGTTCGAGCCCGGGTTGCCGTGGAGCGTGCAGTAGTAGTGGAACGAGCCCGCCGATGGGGTGATCGTGTAGCCGGCGGGCTTGAATTTGGTCGGCGC
>DASQCL010000084.1:0-7687 GCA_035634715.1 Solirubrobacterales bacterium | reverse complement strand
TTCGCGAGGCGCTTCTCGACGGGCTCGCGCTCGATGAGGGTATTCGGGCCGAGCGATGGCGCCGTGAGCTTCTGCTCACGGCGATTCTGCTCACCTCGATCCCCGTTCGGAATCCACTCGTCGCTCGAGTGCGACGGCGTGCGGCTGCCGCTCTTCGCCTCCTCCGCCATCCCTGCTCAGCACAAGCCCGGCCTCTTCGCCACCCCCAACCGGAGTCGGGAAGGCCGCGTCAGCGCTTCTCGAGCACGATGCGATAGTGGTCCAGGAGCTCGCGCTGAAAGCAGACGCTGTTCGCGCTCACTCCCGAGGTGAATGCGAGCCGGAACTCGGCACTCCGGAGCCAGCGTGGCACAAGCCGGAGCTTGAGGAGGGTCTTTCGGAAGCTCGGAGCCGCGAAGCGCTTCCGCCACTGGCGGATCGTCTCAATGTAGTCCAGGCGGCCGCTAACGCTCGAAACGAGGTCGAATCGCTCGTCCGCGGTTTGCACGACCTGGTCCCGTCCGAACGGGAGCCACGACCCGGGAAACTGGCGTCCCATGAGGGCGAGGTACCACCCGTCCGACTCGCGCGGGGCTTCGATGTCGATCTCGTCGACGGGAATCATCTTGCGGCCGAACACCATCGTCTGGAGGTAGAGCCGGCCTCCCTTCGGCAGCACGCTTGCGATCCTCCCGAAGAGCTGGCGATAGACCTCCTCCTGGCGCCCGTCGCGGTAGTCCTCCGGCGAGCAGAAATGCTCGAAGGCCCCAAGGCTTGCCACCCCATCGAAGGGGCCGAATGCCTCGCGAGTCACGCTCCTCGCGTCCCGGAGGTAGACGTGAAGACCATGCCTGCGACAGGAGTCCGCCTGAGCGGAGGACAGCGTCACCCCGACGCCGGTCGCACCGCGACGGCGGATGAAGGCGAGCAGCGGGCCCCATCCGCAGCCCAGGTCGAGCACCCGCCGCCCGGGTGCGATCCCTACCTGCTCGGCCACGTATTCGTGCTTGCGCCGCTGGGCCTCCTCCAAGCTTATGGAGAAGTCGCCGTCGTACATCGCACCGCTGAAATCGGCAAGCTCCCCGAGGCTGAGCCTGACGATGCTGTCGGTCAAGGAGTAGCTGAACTCGAGATCGCGGCGGTCGGCCACCGTGATCAGCTCATCGGGGTGGCCGATGACAGGGCCGCCTCGTTGGGGGCGCGAGCCTGCGCGAAGGTGACCAGGCGCTCGCGGTCCTCGTCCCAGAGCTTCAATCGCACCGCGCGCAGGCCGTCCCACAGGGAGAGGGTCGGCACATCGCGGAAGATCGCGTTCTCGTCGTGGGCACGCTGGAGGTTGTAGTTGGGAATACGGGTACTGAGGTGGTGAACGTGATGGAGGCCGATGTTGCCGGTGAAGAACTGAAGGACCTTGGGCAGCTTCAGGTAGGAGCTCCCGCGGAGCGCCGCGTCGGAGTAGGCCCAGCCGTCGGAGCTCTGCCAGTAGGTGTCCTCGAACTGATGTTGCACGTAGAAGAGCCACACGCCGGTCGCACCGGCGAGCCAGAGGATCGGCGCCTGCACGAGCAGGTAGTCACGCCACCCGATCAGCCAGCAGAGTCCTCCGATCAGGACGGCGAGCGCGACGTCCGTGGCGATGATGCTGTGCCTGATCCGCTGCCGAGCGTCCGGTGACGGCCAGCGCGGGGAGACGATCATCGCGTAGATCGGGCCAAGGCCGAACATCACGACCGGATTCCGGAACAGCCGGTACTGGAGCCGGCCCCGCCACGGCAGCGCGTGGTACTCGGCGACCGTGAGGGTGAAGACATCGCCGACACCCCGGCGATCGAGGTCACCAGCCGTTGCGTGGTGAACGGCGTGCTCATGCCGCCAGCTCTGAAAGGGGGTGAAGACGAGCAGCCCGCAAAACGTTCCGATCCAGGTATTGGCACGCCGGGATCGCATGAACGAGCCGTGCCCGCAGTCGTGGAAGACGATGTACGTCCGGACGGCGAACCCTGCTGCGGGCACCGCGAGGACGAGCACCAGCAGGTACGAGATGTCGAGCGCGAAGTACATCGCCACGGAGAGCGCGAGGTACGGCACCACGGAGGTAGCGAGGTCCAGCAGGCTTCGGCCCAGGTGCGGCTGCGCGTACGGCGCCACCTCCGCTCGCCCGAATGGATGGCTCGAATCGTCGCCGGACGGTCGCGGGACCGGGGTCAATGTCGCGGGTTCGCTCATATGCCTCCTGCCATTTGGGCCTACACCGAGGAAGGCCGTTGATCAGGCGGAAGCCAAGCAAACTGGCGAGGCAGTGCTGGCTGTCTAGTCAGGCCGTTTCAGCGCCCGTCTGACTATCCAACGGAGTTCAGCCTACACCCGTCGGGCGGCGGGGCCAGGCGGAGGTCAGCGCCGCGACGTTGACGAGTGGCCGGATACCGAATAGCCTGAACTCGGATAGGGATTAGGGCAAATCGGACGGAGGCGCATGCATGGCTGACTACGCGAAAGACGTCCTGGTTGAGACCGACTGGGTCGCCGAGCATCTCGACGACGACGGGATCCGGATCGTCGAGGTCGACGAGAACCCCGCTCTGTACGCGGAGGCGCACGTCCCCGGCGCGATCGGCTTCGACTGGAAGCAGGACCTTCAGGACCAGGTGAAGCGAGACTTCCTCTCGGCGGAGGACTTCGGCAGTCTGATGGGCAGCCGCGGCATCTCCAACGACCACACCGTGGTCCTCTACGGCGACCGCAACAACTGGTTCGCCGCCTACACCTACTGGTACTTCCTCTACTACGGCCACGACAAGGTGAAGCTGGTGAACGGCCCGCGCGAGAAGTGGATCGCCGAGGGCCGCGACACAACCACCGACGTCCCCTCATACCCCGAGGCCACGTTCAACGCGACCGGCCCGGACGAGTCCATTCGCGCCCGCCGCCAAGAGGTGCAGGACGCGCTGGGCACCGAGAAGCGGATGGTCGACGTGCGCAGCCCGCAGGAGTACTCCGGTGAGCTGATCGCGATGGCCGGCTACGAGCAGGAGGGCGCGCAGCGCTCCGGCCACATTCCGGGCGCGATCTCCGTGCCCTGGGCGCAGGCGGTCAACGAGGACGGCACCTTCAAGTCGGCCGACGACCTCCGCGGGCTGTACTCGTCCAAGGGCGTGATCTCGGACGGGGACAACGACGTGATCGCCTACTGCCGTATCGGCGAGCGCTCGGCGCACACCTGGTTCGTCCTACACGAGCTCCTGGGCATCGACGACGTCGTCAACTACGACGGCTCGTGGACGGAGTGGGGCAACCTGGTGGACGTCCCGATCGAGAAGGACGTCTAGGGCCTTATCTCAAAGGATGCGTTCGAGGACGAGCATCTTCCGGCTGGAGACCAGATGCGCCAGGGCATCAGCCAGGCCCTCGACCCGCTCCTCGGCCTGTCGCTGCCAGCGCTCGATATTGACGATCTCCGCAATCAGCACATAATCGGCTGATTCAGCCGCCTGTCCGGGCACATCCATCGGCCGCGTCAATCGGTAATCCCGCATCGTGTCCAGCGAGCCAAAGACGATGTCCCGATCGCTCGCCATCAGGCGCTCAAAGTCCTCGGCGAGCTCCGGCGAGCGCAGTGAAAACCACATGAGCAGTGTCGCGTGCGTGGCCGTCACCCAAGGAGCGTAACTCTGCAGAGCGGAGTTTGCGAGCCTCGAAATGGCCGCGGAGCCGAAGAGAGGGACTGAAGCCTCGCCCTACCTGTCCTCCTCGGCCGGCGGGGCCACCCGCTCCAGGAAGTCCGACAGGATCCGCGCCGTCGCTCCCCAGATCATGTGCTCGCCGACCTCGTAGGTCGGGGTGCGGATTGGGACGCCGCGTCGGATCAGGCGGCGCATCGCGAAGCCGTCGCGCAGCCGGTCGAGGGTGAATGTCAGGACCGCCGCGACCTCGCTCGGGTTGGGCCGGAAGCGGATGCCCTCGGGGATAGTGCCGACGAATGGGTGGACCTTGTAGCCGGTGACGAAGGTGCCCACCGGGGGCAACGCCCCGGCGACCTCGACCTGGTCAGGGCTCAGGCCGATCTCCTCCTCCGCCTCGCGCAGGGCCGTGTCGAGCAGCGCCTCCTCCGGCGTGTCCGGGCGGCCGCCCGGGAACGAGATCTCGCCGGCGTGGCGCCTCAGGTCGAGCCGGCGCTCGGTGAAGACGAGCCCGGGCCGCTCCGGATGGCCGTACAGGGGGAGCAGCACCGCGGCGTTCGTGGCGCCCGGCGCCTTCATCGCCTGCGCCTCCTCGGGGCTCAGCAGGACGCTGGCGAGGGGGTTCACCGCGATTAGATGATCACCGGAACGGAGCCGCCGTCGACGCTCCACGCCGCCCCGGCCACGTACGAGGCCCGCTCCGAGCACAGGAAGACAATCGCGTCGGCGATCTCCGAGACCTCGGCCAGCCGCCCGATCGGGCGCCCGGAGCCCGCCGCGTCCAGCGCCGCCTCGCGTGAGTCGTGACCGGACAGCTCCGCGGTCTGGTCGAGGAGGCCGCCCGGCTCCATCCACAGCTCCGACTTGACCGGCCCGGGGCAGATCGCGTTCACGAGCACCCCGTGCTTGGCGTACTCGTCGGCGAACAGGCGCGACAGCGAGAGCTCCGCGGCCTTCGCAACCGAGTACTCGGGCATCTGGCCGCTCGGGCGCTTGGCGGCGCTCGAGCAGACGTTCACCACGCGGCCCCAGCCGCGCTCGGCCATCGCCGGGATGGCGGCCCGCATGGCGCGCATCGGCGCCATCACGTTGAGCTCCCACGCCGCGTCCCAGTCGTCGTCGGGCACGTCCTGGAGCGCGCGCCTACTCGCGGTCCCCGCGTTGTTGACGAGCACGTCGAGGCCGCCGAACGGCTCCGATGCCGCGGCGACCATGCGCTCGCCGGCGTCGGGCTCGGTCACATCCAGCACGAGCACCTCCGCCGGGCCCCCGGCGGCCAAGCACCGGCCGAGCGCCTCTTCGAGCCGTTCGGCCGAGCGCCCGACCAGCACGACCCGGGCACCTTCGCCGCAGAGCCGCTGCGCGGCCGCGAGCCCGATGCCCCGGCTGGCGCCGGTGACGACGCACGCCCTGCCCTCGAGCCCCAGGTCCATCAGCCCGGCGGCTTCACTGGACTCGCTCGACCCGGTCGGTGATCGTGACCTCGGCCTCCTTGGCGAGGAGGCGGTGGACGGGGCACTTGCCGGCGATCACGCGAAGGCGCTCGAGCTGGTCGTCGCTGAGGTCGGCCCCGATGCGGAGCGTGACCTCGAACGAGCGCGGCGCCGGCGTGTCGCCGTAATCCATGTCGACGTCGACCTCGACCTCGCCCAGCTCCCAGCCCTTGCGGTCGGCGTACATCTCCGTGGTGATGGCCGTGCACGCCGCGAGCGCGGCTCCGACGGTGCGGGTGGGGGAGGGCCCGGCGTTGCTGCCGCCGTCAGCCTCGGGCTCGTCGATCACCAGGTGGTGTCCGCCCTGGATCTCCACGTCGTGGGTGAAGCCCTGCCGGCGCCGGGCGGTGACCTTAACCATCGGCCGCATTCGCGTCGCGGCCCTGGAAGAGCTCCGGGTCCGGGACGTCGGCGAACCTCGCCATCGCGAACGCGAGGTCGGACGCCCGGTTCAGGTAGCGGAGCACGGCGTCCGATGCCAGCTCCCCGCCGTCCCTGAGCGCGACGACCCGCCGCTCGGCACGGCGGATCACGGTCCTGGCAACGTCGAGCTGCGCCGAGAGCGTGGTCCCACCGGTGATCACGAACTTCGGCGGCAGGTCGACGCGATCCATGTACCGGTCGATGACCGGCTCGAGCGCCTCGACCATCCCGTCGTCGATCCTGCTGATGCCCTCCTGCAGGCGCCCCTCGGCCTCGGGCGCAGTCGCCAGCTCCGCGCCCGCCACGAACAGCTCGCGCTGGAGCCGGAGGATGTCCGCCGCGAGCTCGCCGTCGTCGGCGCCGCACAGTGACCGGGCGGCGCCGAGGGCGGCGCCGGCCTCGTCGATGGACCCGTAGGCCTCGGTGCGCGCGTCGTTCTTGGCGACCCTGCCGCCGTACCAGAGCGAGGTCGTTCCGTCGTCGCCCTTGCGCGTGTAGATGCGCGTCACGTGGCCATGACCCTAGCGCGAGCGCGAGGGGCCAGGCCCCGGCCCCGCGCGCGCCTCAGCTCAGCGGGTTGAAGACCAGCCCCGTGAGGAGCTTCGGGAAGAAGAACGTCGACTTCGGGGGCATCGTCTCCCCGGCGGCGGCGACCTCGCGCACCTGCGACACCGGGGTCGGCCTCAGCACGAACGCGCAGTCGTAGTCGCCCGAGCCGACCAGCCGCCGCGCTTCGTCGAGCCCCTTCGCGTACCCGAGCCCGCGCTTGCCCTCGATGTCCTCGTTGCTCATCCCGAGCGCCCCCTTGAGGACGACCTCCTCGAGGATGACCGCGTCGAGGCGACGGTAGGCCGCGGATCGGTCCGCGAGCGCGCCGTCCAGCGCGCCGGGGTCGCGAAGCCGGAGGCGCAGCTGCTGGTCGCCGTCGATGAGCCCGAAGACGCCGGCACCCTCGATGCCGGCGGGATCGACCTGGTCGTCGCCGATCTCCTCCACTTCGAAGCTTTCGCGAATTCCACGCTCGAGCCGCTCGGCGTCGAAGCCCTTGAGCATCCTGTGGGTCCCGAAGATCGTCAGGCCGGGATCGTCGAGCGAGACGAGGCACATGAGCGTGTATCGATGCGGCCCCTCACCGCCGATCTCGTCCGCGTAGATGCGGGCTGTCTCGTAGCGGTGATGGCCGTCGGCGATCAGCAGCTCGGCGTCGGCGAGGCCGGCCGCCACCGCCTCGTGGACGGACGGCTCCGAGACTCGCCAGACACGATGGATGGTGCCCTCCGAGTCGGTCACCTCGCCCCACGGATCGCTCCCGACGTGGGGCTCGATGTCACTCCAGACGTTGCCGGGATGCAGCGCGAAGATCGGCGAGAGGTTGTGGCGCGTCGCCCGCGTCAGGCGCAGGCGGTCCTCCTTGGGGCCGGGCTGTGTGCGCTCGTGGGGTCGCACGAGGCCCGCGCCGTAGTCGGTGACCCGGACCCGGACGAGGAAGCCGTGTCGCGTCTGGCGCCCGCCATCGGGGGTCGAGTACTCCTGCGTCAGCGCCCAGATTGCCGGCTCGCGGTCGGCGGCGAGAACGCCGTCGAGCGTCCAGACCTCGAGTGTCTCCGCAGCGTGCTCGTACGGGTCGCCGCCCCCGGGGGCACGGGGCAGGTCCATCTCCACGACGTTGAAAGGCGACCGAGCGAGGAGCTCGGCCCGCTGTCCATCGTCGATGACGTCGTATGGCGGAGCGGTCACGTCGCCGAGCGACGAGACCGCCGCGAGGTTGTAGTGGAGCGCGTTGAGCGGCCTGACCTCTGCCATGGCCGGCGAACCCTAGTCGCAGCCCTCGCAGCGGGGCGGTGAGGGGCCGGACACCGCGCCGGGAACCGGCGCGCGTCCCTTCTACGCGCCGTTCGTGATGGACCCGTCCAGCCCGAAGCACCTGCTCACGGGCGGGCGCCAGATAGTCGAGACGACGAGCGGCGCGCAGACCGGTTCCTCGCCTGGCGACGAACGTCGGCGGCTCCAAGGCGCCGAAGCCGGGACCTCGCACGGCTGGCACAAGGTGCCTGCGCACGGCGTCACGATCGACCCGCGCAACCCGAAGGTCGTCTACGTGACGCTGGGGGCGTC
>DASQCL010000083.1:0-6946 GCA_035634715.1 Solirubrobacterales bacterium | reverse complement strand
CTTGCGCGGCGTCGTGCCGCCGGCGAGGGCGATGTGCGCTGCACTGCGCGCCTCCCTGGCGGCGGCGATGACGGCGGTGAGCCGGTCTGCGGCCGCCTCGGCCGCCGCGTCCGGGGTGTCGGCGAGGAAGACGGAGGTCATGACGAGCCGCCCACAATCTTCGCGGCGGCGGTCACCGCCGGCGAGTATCCGCGCGAGAAGGCCGGCTGCGGCTGGATGGCCTCGGCAAAGAGGTCTCTCATCGAGCTCGTCGCGCCGCCGCGAGTGACGTTCACCTCGTCGCCGCCATCGGCCTCGAACGCAAGCGCGTCCACCCCGCCGCACCCGCCCGCGTCGCTCCCCTCGCTGAGCTCGATGGAGACTCCCTCGCCATCGGGGCGGACGGCCCGTACCCGACCGGTGCCGTTGCGCCGCTCGAGCGGCCCCGGGGCCCACCCGGCGCGGGCGATCACCCAGCCCGCCAGCAGCAGCGCGGCTCCCAGGCCGCGCGGCTCGTAGCGCAGATGGACCTTCTCCACCGCGGGCAGCAGTCGTCGGCGCTCGGGCGGGTCGAACGCCGCCGCGGTGGCGGCGCGCCAGTACTCCAGGCGTCCCCAGGCGAGGTCGTGGACTCGAATCCCAGCCGCGAGCTCTGCGAGCTTGCCGAGGACCGCCTCGCCGCTGGGCCGCGAATCCACCAGCGCGTATTGCGCGCGCTCGAGCAGGGCCGGGTCGGGGACCTCGGAGCCCGCGTCCGGGAGCCACAGCACCGTCGGCAGGTCGCTCACGAGGAGGGGCGCCAGAAGCGACGCCGAGTGCTGGAGCCGAGCGGCGTCCATGGTCAGCTGCACGCGGTCGTGGCAGAGCCCCACCTCCCCGGCCCCGGTCGGGGCTGCGCACTCCATGACCAGGCTCGCGTCGACGCGATTCTCGCCGTGCTCACGCAGCGCCAGCGTGCGCGACGGCGTGTGTGTCCCCAGGCGGTCGAGCGCCTCCTCCACCCCTGCCTCGCGACGATCGGGGCACGGAATGACGATCAGGTTGAGCGTCCTGGCGAGGGCCAGCACTCGCTCCGGGCCGCCCGCCGCCCGGTGGAGCTTGTCCAGCTCCGCGCCGACGTCCGCTGCGGTGACGCCCTCGCCGACCCACCGCATTCGGTCGGCGTACTCGCGACCGCGGGAAGCCTCCTGGGTCGCCGTGCTCAAATCTGCCTCCACCGGCGCCCGCGCACGGCAAGCAGCCGGTCCGCCTCCGGCGGACCCTGGCTTCCCGCCTCGTAGACCGCGGGACCCGTCGCGTCCGCGCCCCACCGATCGAGGATCGGCTGGATGATCCTCCACTCCTCCTCGACCTCGTCGGCGCGGGTGAACAGGGTCGCGTCGCCGAGCAGCGCGTCGTGGAGCAGTCGCTCGTACGCCTCCGGCGAGTCGCCCAGGAACGACGTTCCGTACTTGAACTCCATCTGGACGGGCCGCACGTACATCGCCTGCCCTGGAATCTTCGCGACCAGGCGCAGCGAGGTGCCCTCGTCGGGCTGGACCGAGAGCACCAGCTCGTTGGGCTCAACCTCGCCGATGTCGTCACGCGCGAACGGCAGGTGCGGCACCGGCCGGAATTGCACCGCGATCTCGGTGACCCGACGGGGGAGCCGCTTGCCGCAGCGAAGGTAGAAGGGGGTCCCCGCCCACCGCCAGTTGTCTACCTCCACACGCATCGCGACGTAGGTCTCCGTCCTCGAGTCGTTCGGCACGCCCTGCTCGTCGACATACGCGGGAACCTCCTCGCCGCCCACCCACCCGGCGCCGTACTGCCCCCGGATGACGTAGTCGGGCACCTCGGCCTGCGTGTAGTGCCGCACCGAGCGCAGCAGCTTGACCTTCTCGTCCCTGACCGTGTCCGCGTCGAAGCGCACCGGGGCCTCCATCGCCACCAGTGCGAGCAGCTGCATCAGGTGGTTCTGGATCACGTCCCGGATCGCCCCCGCGGAGTCGTAGTAGGCGGACCGCCGGCCGATACCGAGGTCCTCGGCCATCGTGATCTGCACGTGCTCCACGTAGCGGCGATTCCAGACCGGCTCCAGGATCCCGTTCGCGAACCGCATCACCTGGATGTTCTGCACCGTCTCCTTGCCCAGGTAGTGGTCGATGCGGAAGATCTGCGACTCGTCGAACGCCGAGGAGACCTCCTCATTGAGGGCCAGCGCCGATTCGAGGTCGTGCCCGAACGGCTTCTCGATCATGAGTCGGGTCGGCCGCTCGGCCTCGGCGCCAAGGCCGACCGCAGCGAGCGACTTCGCGATCCGTCCGAAGAACGCCGGGGAGACCGCGAGATAGAAGACCCGCTGCCTCGGACCGCTCTGAGCCTCATGGCGGGCCAGCCGCTCGGCGAGCTCCTCGAACAGCTTCGGATCGTCGAGATCCCCCCGCAGGAACTCCAGGTTCGGCTCCAGGGTCTTCCACGTGTCGTCGTCGAGGCCGCTGCGGGAGAACTCCGCGATCGAGTCGTGCGCGTGCGTGCGAAACCGCTCGTTGTCGCCTTCCCGGCGGCCGATACCGATCACGTCGAACTTCTCCGGGAGGAGGCCACCGCGTCGCAGGTTGTAGACGGCAGGAAGGAGCTTCCGGGCTGCGAGGTCGCCCGTCCCGCCGAAGATGACCAGCGAGGTCGGCGGCGGGAGCTCCTCCTCGATGTCCTGAACGAATGGGTTCTCCGGGAGCGTCTCGGGCTGGGCGACCGTGGCCATCAGGCGCTCTCCACCTCGACCCGGGTCGACCCGAACGCCCTGTCGGCCGCGCTGAGCTCCAGGCCTGCGAGCAGCGCCGCGCCGCGAACGCCCGCGGCGACTCCATGCCGGGCGAGCCTGATCTCGGTCTGCGTCCCTACCCCCGGCAGGACGTACTCGAGCGCGGCGTCGCGCGCCGGGCCGAGCAGAAGCTCGCCCGCGGAGGACACGCCGCCGCCGATCACGACCTCGTCCGGGTCGAATGTGTTGATGGCATTCGCGATCCCGACGCCCAGGCGCTCGCCGAGGATCCGGAGCGCGCCGATGGCGGTTTGGTCGCCTTCGTACGCCGCCTTGACGACGTCGTGGCCGTCGATGTGCTCCCCGGCCTTCGCCCACTTACCGAGCTCCGACTCCGGGTGCTCCCGGGCGAGCTCTGCGCCGATCCGGTCCAGAACCCGCCCGGCGGCGAGCGACTCGAGCGAGCCGGCCTGCGGGAACTTCCCCGGTTTCTGGGCACCATCTCCCAGGCTCGCCCGGACCAGCGTGTGGCCCAACTCCCCGGCCGCGCCCGTGGATCCGCGGTAGACCTTCCCGTCCAGCACCAGACCGCCTCCGATCCCGGTGCCTACGGTGAACATCACCAGGTTTTGGACCAGCGCCCGTCCCCCTTCGTCGAACGCCTCCGCCACAGCCGCGAGGGTGGCGTCGTTGTCGACGAACACCGGCAGGCCGAGCCGATCCTGGAGCACACCTCGTAGGTCGAAGTCCTCCATGTGCAGGTTCACGCTCGAGCGGACGTGGCCGCTCTGGAAGTCGACCACGGACGGCACGCCGACGCCCACGGCCTGCGTCCGCGGATTGCGCGCGGCTTCCACCGCCGCCACGATCTCGTCGACCAACCCGTCGGCGCTCGTCGCCTCCGTGGGCTGAAGGGTGGGGCTGCTGAGCGCCTCGTCCTCGAGCGTCGCGACTGCCACCTTCGTGCCGCCGACGTCAACCCCGATCAGATGGCCATCCGAGCCCGTCTCGGGGGCGGGCGGGGGCGACGGAGGGGGCATGCCGCCACGATAACGGCTCGCCTAGAGGGGCACTAAGAGCCCGGCTCGGGCAGCGTTCGCAGCATTGCGCCGACGGTGATGCCGGCCGCGATCAGGATCGCCACCACGGCGCCCAGGAACGCCGCATGGGGCTTGTTCCAGGCAACGTCGGGCCCGTAGCGCAGCGCCGCCAGTAGCACGGCGCCGATGAAGAGCAGCACCCCAGTGGCCATCGCAGCCACCTCCAGGCGACGCGCGAGCACGGTGGCCGACGGCGGCGCTCGCCCGGCGGCGAGCTCCCGAGGTCCCCAGCGCTGCAGCACGGCGACCAGGCCGGCCGCGATCGCGAGGCACAGCGCGTAGGAGCCCAGAGGATCGCTCGGGCGGTGCCAGTCCGCGGTGACGACCAGGATTCCGACGCCGCCGGCGAACAGGGCGGCCGCGAACGCCACCCACCCGCGCCACCGCGTGGGAGCGATCAGCACGGCCGACAGCCCCAGGCTGGTCGCGATCGTCGTGTGGCCGGACGGATAGCTATTCCCGTTCAGGGTCGATGGCCACAGGTCCGGGCGCTGGAAGATCACCAGCTTGAAGGCCTCGGTGGCGAGCAGACTGAGGCCGACGATGACGGCCGGCAGCACGATCAGCCAGGGCCGTCGCCACAACCACGCGAGGGCCCCAAGCGCCAAGACCGCGGCGACCAGCGAGCCGACGCTGATGAAGCGCAGCAGCCGGCTCGCGCCCGACTGCGCGCGCTCCGGGGCCGAGCGCAGACCGATGAGCGCCGCCTCGTCCGCGTGCTGGCCGACCTCGGTTTGCACTGCAAGTCCGTAGATGCCGAAGAAGACCGCCAGCGCCACGAGCGCTGCGACAAGGGCCCTGGTCATCGCCGCGGGGGCGATGGCTCAGGCCGCGACCGGCTCGCGGCGGCGTTGCGGCGCACGGCGTCTGGCTTGTGGCTTCGCCGGCGTGACCTGCTCCCTCAGGAAGCTGCCCGTGTACGAGGCGGTGCTCGCAGCCACCTCCTCCGGCGTTCCAGTCGCGACCACCTCGCCGCCCGCCTCGCCCCCCTCGGGTCCGAGGTCGATGATCCGGTCCGCCGACTTGATGACGTCGAGGTTGTGCTCGATCACGACGACGGTATTGCCCGCATCCACCAGCCGGTCGAGCACCTCGAGCAGCCGCTGGACGTCCGCGAAGTGCAGGCCCGTCGTCGGCTCGTCGAGGATGTAGAGGGTGTCGCCCGTCGCCACCTTGGAGAGCTCGGTGGCCAGCTTCACGCGCTGCGCCTCGCCGCCGGACAGCGTCGTTGCGGGCTGACCCAGCCTGATGTAGTCGAGCCCGACGTCGTGCAGGGTTTGGAGGCGCCGGTAGATCTTCGGGATGTGGGCGAAGAACTCGACCGCCTCCTCAACCGACATCTCGAGCACGTCCGCGATCGACTTGCCCTTGAACCGCACCTCGAGCGTCTCGCGGTTGTAACGACGCCCGTGGCACTGCTCGCACGGGACGTAGACGTCGGGCAGGAAGTGCATCTCGATCTTGATCTGGCCGTCGCCGCGACAGACCTCGCAGCGCCCGCCCTTGACGTTGAAGCTGAACCGCCCCGGCTTGTAGCCACGAACCCGCGCCTCCTTCGTCTTCGAGAACAGGTCGCGGATGTGGTCGAAGACGCCGGTGTAGGTGGCCGGGTTGGACCGCGGCGTCCGGCCGATCGGGGACTGGTCGATGTTGATGATCTTGTCGATGTGCTCCATGCCCTCGATGCGGTCGTGGGCGCCCGGGCGGAGCCGCGCCCGATGCAGGCGGTTGGCGACCGCCCGGTAGAGGATCTCGTTGACCAGGGTGGACTTGCCCGAGCCCGAGACGCCGGTGACGCAGCAGAACACCCCGAGCGGGAAGCTGACGTCGATGTTCTTGAGGTTGTGCTGGCGCGCGCCGCGAACCACGAGCTCGTCGCGGGCCGGCCGCCGCTCCTCGGGGAGCGGGATCGACCGCTTGCCGCTCAGGTACTGGCCGGTGAGGGACTCCGGAGCTCGGGTGAGCTGTGCCGGCGTGCCCTGCGCGACGACCTCGCCGCCGTGCTCGCCGGCACCGGGGCCGAGGTCCACCACGTCGTCGGCGGCGCGGATCGTGCCCTCGTCGTGCTCGACCACGATCACGGTGTTGCCGAGGTCCCGCAGCCGCCTGAGGGTGTCGATCAGCTTCTCGTTGTCGCGTTGGTGGAGCCCGATCGAGGGCTCGTCGAGGATGTAAAGGACGCCCACGAGCGACGAGCCGATCTGGGTGGCGAGCCGGATCCGCTGCGCCTCACCGCCGGAGAGCGTGTTGGCCGCCCGCTCGAGGGACAGGTAGCCGATCCCGACGCTGTCGAGGAACCGCAGCCGCTCCGCGATCTCGCGCACGACGAGCCTCGCGATGGCGCGCTCGGTGTCCGTCAGCTCCAGGTCCTCGATCCACTCGAGGGCCGCGCGCGCCGACAGCTGCGTGTACTCATAGATGTTGAGCCCGCCGACCGTGACCGCGAGGCTCTCCGGCCGCAGGCGGGCTCCACCGCACGCCGGGCACGGCTGCAGCGCCATCAGGCCCTCGATCCGCTCGCGGGTGTTATCCGAGTCGGTGTTCTCGTAGCGCCGCTCGAGGCTCTTCAGCATGCCGTCGAAGCGCACCGTGTACGTCCGCTTGCGGCCGAACCGGTTGCGGTAGCTGACCGTGTGCTTGTCCGATCCGGTGCCGTCGAGCAGTAGCTGACGGTCCTTCTCCGGCAGGTCCTGCCACGGCGTGTCAACGTCGATCCCATTCGCCTCGGCGACCGCCTCCAGGAGGCGGCGGTGGTACATCGAGGCCGCCTTGATCCATGGCTGAAGCGCCCCGTCGCTGATCGACAGCGTCGGGTCCGGCACGATCAGCTCCGGATCGATCACCCGCTGGAAGCCCAGGCCATGGCACCGCGGGCAGCATCCGTGGGGCGAGTTGAAGGAGAAGATCCGCGGCTCGAGCTCGGGCATCGACGTGCCGCAGTTGAGGCAGGCGAATTTCTCCGAGAAGACCAGCACCTCCCCGCGCTTGCCGGCACTGGGGCCGCTGAGGACCTTCACACCGGGCGCCTCGTCACCGTTTGAGACCTTCGCGCCCTTGCCCGCCCGGTCGAGCAGCTCGACCTCGATGATCCCGTCGGCGAGCTGCGACGCGGCCTCGATCGACT
>DASQCL010000082.1:0-5980 GCA_035634715.1 Solirubrobacterales bacterium | reverse complement strand
GCCGTCGGGCGACTTCCGTCTCGATCCGGGGGATGGCGCGATCCCGGCCTTCGGCTACTACCTCGGCGAGCTGCTCGGGCTGGCGGCGCTGGCCTACGGGCTCGTCTGGTGGCTTCGCCGCTCCGAGTGGGCGGTGCCGTCGGCGCTCGCCGTGGCGGTGGTCCTTTACGCCTACGCTCACTTCGCGGGCACGCCGTACCAGGCGGCCAAGGCGACGGTGATCGCGGCCCCGCTCGCGATGCTGATCGCCGCCCGCGCGCTGCTCTCGCCGGAGCAGCTCGTCGAGCTGGGGGCGATTCGGGGCGCGGTCGGCCGCACCCGAACGGGCCCGTCAGGCGTCCTCTTACGCTGGCAATTGCCCCTGAAGGCGGTGCTGGCGACCCTGTTCTGCGTCGCTGCGGCGGCGTGCTCCGTCCTGGCGCTCGTGAACGGCCCGGTCGGCCCGTCGACCTACACGCCGGCGCTCACGGAGCTGCGGCCGGAGCTCCGGAGCGGATCCACCCTCGTATTGATCCCCGACCAGGTGCTGAGCGACGAGCACGGGCGCGACTACGTGGTCTGGGAGCTGCGAGGGGGTCGGGTGTGTGTGAGGGCCGAGACCGGGGCCACGGCGGGCGGTGTCGGTCCCACACAGGCGCCATTCGGGATCACGCACGTGGTGACGGGCAACCAGGAACGTCCTCCATACACGGACTTCCGCCTAGAGCGGCAAGGGGGGCCGTACAGGCTCTGGGTGCGCAATCCGGCACCCAAGGGCGAGGGCCCCTGTCCGCTGATTGCGCCTGGCGCCCGGGCGAACCCCGCCGGCGACTGATCAAGGCCCTTGCTCGGCGATGGCCAAAAACCGCACCTATGGTGCGGAAACTGAACCATCGCCGGAGGGAGCGATCGTGACCATCCCCTGGGTAGCATGGCCCCGCATGGCGCCGATCACCGTAAAGCTTCCCGACGGCTCTCCGCTGGAGTTGGATGACGGCGCCACGGGCGCCGATGCGGCGGCCGCGATCGGACCGCGGCTCGCCAAGGACGCTCTGGCCGTTCGCGTCAACGGCGAGGTCCGCGATCTCGCGGCGCCCCTCGCCGACGGCGAGGAGATCGACATCGTCACCCCTGGTCGCCCGGACGCGCTCGACGTCCTTCGCCACGACACCGCGCACGTGCTGGCCACGGCGGTGCTCGACCTGTGGCCCGGGACAAAGGTCTCGATCGGTCCCCCGATCGCCGACGGCTTCTATTACGACTTCGAGTTCCCCGACGGGTTTCGCCCGTCCGACTCCGACCTGGAGCGGATCGAGGAGGCGATGGCGGCCCATGTGAAGGCCGACGAGCCGTTCGAGCGCTCGGAGATCTCGGCCGCCGACGCGATCGAGCGCTTCAAGGGCGAGGACCAGCCGTACAAGGTTGAGCTGATCGAGGACCTGGTGCGCGACGAGGGGACCGAGACCGTGTCGCTGTACCAGAACGGCCCGTTCGTCGACCTATGCCGCGGGCCGCACGGGCCTTCGACCGGCCGGATCAGGGCGTTCAAGCTCAACTCGGTCGCCGGCGCTTACTGGCGCGGCGACGAGAACCGCCAGATGCTGACCCGGATCTACGGCACGGCCTTCTTCTCCAAGAAGGACCTGGAGGAGCACCTTGAGCGCATCGAGCAGGCGAAGGCCCGCGACCACCGGCGCCTCGGCCCCCAGCTGGGCCTCTTCACTCTGCTGCCGGACGCGCCCGGGATGCCCTTCTGGCTTCCGAACGGGACCGTGCTCCTCCGCCTGGTCGAGAACGAGGTGCGGCGCCAGCTGGCTCGCGGCGGCTACCAGGAGATCAAGACCCCTCAGGTCCTGGACGAGGACCTCTGGCACCGCTCGGGCCACTGGGACAACTACGCGGAGAACATGTTCTTCACCCAGGTCGAGGACCGCCGGTTCGCGCTCAAGCCGATGAACTGCCCCGGCGCCTGCCTCGTCTTCGGGTCCGAGCGGCACTCCTATCGCGACCTGCCCCTGCGGCTCGCCGAGTTCGGGCTGGTGTCGCGAAACGAGCGCGAGGGGGTGCTCCACGGCCTTCTTCGCGTGCGGGCATTCACCCAGGACGACGCGCACGTCTACTGCACGCTCGACCAGGTCGCCGACGAGGTCGACGCGATCTGCTCCGCGATCGACCAGCTCTACTCACGCTTCGGGTTCGATGAGGTGCGGGTCGAGCTCTCGACCCGCCCGGAGAAGTCGATCGGCACCGACGAGCAGTGGGAACAGGCCGAGGGGGCACTGCGCGAGGCGCTGGAGCGCCAGGGTCGCGACTACGAGGTCAGCCCGGGGGAGGGGACCTTCTACGGCCCCAAGATCGACTTCCACATCACCGACGCCCTCGGTCGCTCCTGGCAATGCGGCACGTGCCAGATCGACTTTCAGATGCCGGAGCGTTTCGACCTCGTCTACCAGGGCGAGGACAACGCCGACCACCGGCCGGTGATGATCCACCGGGCGCTCCTGGGTTCCATGGAGCGCTTCATCGGGATCCTCATCGAGCACCACGCGGGGCGGTTCCCGACCTGGCTCGCCCCGGTGCAGGCGACGATCCTGCCGGTGGCCGACCGCCACAACGGCTACGCCGCTCAGGTGGCGTCGCGCCTGCGGGACGCGGGCGTGCGCTGCACCGTCGACGAGCGCTCGGAGTCCGTGGGCAAGAAGATCCACGACGCCGAGGTCGGGAAGTACCCCTACATGCTCGTGGTGGGCGATCGAGAGGAGTCGGAGGGCGCTATCTCGGTCCGCTCGCACGCCGAGGGGGACGGGGGCGCCGAATCGATCGACGCGTTCGCCGCGCGGATCGAGCGTGAGGTCTCCGGTTCCTAGGCGTCTATACTGGCCCGCAGTGAGGGGCACCTATTCCACACGCGGTCGCTGAGCGCCCGTGCCCCCTGCTGTCTCGTCTGCTCTCCCTATCCCGTCCGAGCATCGCTAGCTTGACGCGCATGTACTCCCAGTTCTAGTGGCGAATCCGCGCTTCGACCGGTCGCCTCCCGAACGTGACCAGACGCGGATCAACGAGCGGATCCGCGTCTCCGAGGTCAGGCTGATTGACGAGGAGGGAAACCAGGTGGGAATCGTCCCCACCGAGCAGGCGATGGAACGCGCCGCCGAGAAGGACCTCGACCTGGTCGAGGTGGCGGCCGACGCCCGCCCGCCCGTCGCGCGGCTCCTCGACTACTCGAAGTACCGCTACGAGCAGGAGCAGAAGGCCAAGCAGGCGCGCAAGCACCAGCAGCAGATCAACGTCCGCGAGATCAAGCTCCGCCCGAAGATCGCAGTGCACGACTACGAGACGAAGAAGGGCCACGTCGAGCGCTTCCTTCGCCAGCACGACAAGGTCAAGGTCACGATCATGTTCCGCGGGCGCGAGCAGGCCCATCCCGAGCGGGGGCGCCAGCTCCTTCGCCGCCTCTTCGAGGACATCGAGGACCTGGCGGTCATCGAGTCGGAGCCCCTCCAGGAGGGCCGCAACATGAGCATGATGCTCGCGCCGGCACGGACCAGGCAGGAGGAGGCCGACGGCCAGGCAAACGCCGGCGACTCAGAGGCCGACGCCCCCGCCCCCGAGGGCGGCGCCGAGCGGTCTGCAGCGTAGGCGCGACCGGCTCGCAAGCGCCGCGACTGGGGTCACGGACTAAGGAATTCCGGGATTCGATCGCCTGGCGGCGCCGTCACAATCCTTGCCGTGAACTCGGTGGCCTCGACGCGTCGTGAACCGAATCGATGGGCAGTCCTGGCCGTGCTCAGCGTCGCGCAGCTGATGGTGGTACTGGACGCGACGATCGTGACCATCGCGATCCCTTCGGCCCAGAACGCGCTGCATTTCTCGACCGATAGCCGGCAGTGGATCGTCACCGCCTATGCGCTCGCGTTCGGCAGCCTCCTGCTGCTGGGTGGCAAGCTCGGTGACCTGTTCGGGCGCAAGTGGACCCTGATCGCCGGCCTGGTCGGATTCTCGATCGCCTCGGCGATCGGCGGGCTCGCCCAGTCCTTCGGCGTGCTCGTGGCCGCCCGGACGCTCCAGGGGGCATTCGGCGCGCTGCTGGCACCCTCGGCGCTGGGGTTGCTGACGGTGACCTTCGAGGGGTCTCCTGACCGGCCCACAGCGTTCGGGATCTTCGGTGCGATCGCCGGCGGCGCCGCCTCGCTCGGGTTGATACTCGGCGGGGCGCTCACCCAGGTCCTGTCCTGGCGCTGGTGCCTGTACGTCAACCTCGTGATCGCCGTACCCACGGCGATCGTTGCATTGCGCCTGCTGGTCAATCAGACTGCTCCGGAGCGGGATCCGATCGACATACCCGGGGTTCTCACCTCGGCGCTGGGCCTGTTCGCGCTGGTCTACGGGTTCGCCAACGCCGCGACCCACTCCTGGACTGCCCCGGCCACGATCGTGGCGCTCGTGGCCGGCCCGGTGCTCCTGGCGGCGTTCGTGCTGATCGAGCGTCAAGCCAAGCATCCGTTGCTGCCCCTACGCATCATCTGGGACCGGGCCCGCGGCGGCGCGTACACCACGCTCGCGCTGGCCGGCGCGGGCATCTTTGCCGTCTCTCTGTTTCTCACCTACTTCATGCAGCAGCAGCTCGGGCTGTCGCCGCTCACCACCGGACTGGCTTTCCTCCCGATGACCGGCGTACTGGTGGTCACCTCGACCACCGTGCAGACCCGCGTGATCCAACACACCGGGGTAAAGCCACTGGTACTCGCCGGCACGACGCTCGGGGCGATCGCGATGTTCCTGTTCACGCGCCTTACGCCCGACTCCAGCTACGCCGGCGATCTCCTTCCCGGTCTGCTCGTCTTCGGCGTCGGGATGGGATGCATCTTCGCCCCCGCGTTCTCGACGGCGACTCTGGGCGTGGAGGGACGCGAGGCCGGGGTCGCGTCAGCGATGGTCAACACCTCCCAGCAGATCGGTGGCTCCGTGGGCACCTCCCTATTGAGCACGATCTTCGCCAGCGCCGTCGCCAGCTACACGGCCGATCACCTCGGAACCGCTGACCTGGCCAACGCCGCGGCAGTTCACGGCTACACCACGGCGTTCTGGTGGGCGGTCGGGATCTTCGCCCTCGGCTTCCTTCTGGCGCTCGTGATCCTCCCTGGCCCGGCCAGGCCTCGCGTGCCCACCGTCAAGACTGCGCTCGCCCGTAACGCGATCGGCAATTGCCACCACTACGACGTGCCCGAGGCTCCCTCATCCCTCGAAACTGGAGCGGGTCGATGAGCGAAGCAACCGGAAGGCAGCAGAGCGCCATCGTGTTTGGAGCGCGAAACCTGGGGCGTGCGGTCATAGAGACGCTCATCGCGGACGGCTGGGCGGTGGCGGGCGTGGCGCGCTCGCAGGCCACCCTCGACGGGGTCACTGAGGCCGGGGGTCTAGCTCTACAGGCAGACGTCACCGATCCGGCGAGCGTCTACGCCGCGCTTCAGGAGGTGGCCGCGGCTCATGGGGGTGTTGACCTCGCGTTGAATGCGGCCTCCGCCTACGGCGGCGACCGGACCGGGCCTTTTGGCGGGGGCCCGATTGCCGAGGCCGACCTCAGCTGGTTTGACTCCTGGGCTGCAGCTCCGGCGCGAGCCGCATTCTCCTTCCTGTCGGCCAGCGGGCGGTTCGCCGTGGAGCAGGATGGGCCGGCAACGCTGGTGCAGGTCACGGGCGGGTCGGCGCGCCGCGCAATGCCGGGCCGCGGCCTGTGGTCGGCGGGAGCGTTTGGCGTGCGAGCCATTTCCAACGCTGCCGCGCTGGAGCTCCGCCCTGTTGGCATTCATGTGGCGCTGCTTATCGTCGACGCCGGCATCCAGCCGCGCACCGGAGCCCCGCGTGCCGGAATCTCGCCCGAGGCGCTTGCCGACCCACACCGGATCGCCGAGGCGGTCCTCTTCCTGGCCAACCAGGATGCGCGCGCGGCGACACACGAGCTGCAGCTCACCCCGCTCGCTGAGAACTGGACGCCGTAACC
>DASQCL010000081.1:0-7262 GCA_035634715.1 Solirubrobacterales bacterium | reverse complement strand
CGGGCCGCCTCCACCCGAGGTCACGCCGGCAGGTTATATCCGGCGTCGAGCCCTCAGTCGAGCTCGAAGATTCGCCGCACGTCGTTGAGGGCGTCGACGAGCCGGTCGATCTCCTCGCGGGTGTTGTAGACCGCGAGGCTTGCCCGGGTGGTTGCGGCCACTCCGAGTCGATCCATGAGCACCTGGGCGCAGTGGTGGCCGGCGCGCACCGCGATGGCGTGGCGGTCGAGGATCTCCGAGACGTCGTGAGCGTGCACACCCTTCATCTCGAGGGAGACGATGCCGACGCGGTCGTCGCCCGCCGGCGGGCCGAAGACCCGGAGCCCGGGGACGTCGGCGAGGCGCTCCAGCGCGTAGGCCCCCAGCTCCGCCTCGTGGGCGTGGGCCGCGTCGAGGCCGACGCCTTCGAGCCACTCGACGGCCGCGGCGAGGCCGATCGCCTCGGCGATGGGCGGCGTCCCGGCCTCGAATCGGGCCGGCACGTCGGCCCAGGTGATGCGCTCCTTGGTCACCTTGCGGATCATCGAGCCGCCACCCTCGTACGGAGGCATGGCCTCGAGCACCTCGGAGCGGCCGTAGAGCACGCCCACACCGGTCGGGCCGTAGAGCTTGTGCCCCGTGAAGCCGTAGAAGTCCGCGCCCAGCGCGGCCAGGTCGAGCGGCAGCTTCGGCGCCGCCTGCGCCCCGTCGACGACAGCGATCGCGCCCGCGTCGTGGGCGAGCCGGACGATGTCCGCGATTGGGTTGACGGTTCCCAGGACGTTCGAGATGTGGGCGACGGCGATCAGCTTCGGACCGCGCTCCAGCGCACCCTCGAGGGCCGCCATGTCGAGGCGCCCTTCGTCGTCCACGGGCACCCAGTCGAGCTCCGCGCCGACCTCTTTGGCCAGCAGGTACCACGGGACGATGTTCGAGTGGTGCTCCATCTCCGTCAGCAGGATCCGGTCGCCCTCGCCGACGTTGGCACGGCCCCACGCGTGGGCGACCAAGTTGAGCGCCCCGGTGACGTTCCTGGTGAAGATGACGTCCCGGGGATTCGCCCCCAGATGGCGCGCGATCGTCGCCCGCGCGCCCTCGTAGAGGTTCGTCGCCTCCTCGGAGAGGGTGTGGACGCCGCGGTGGACGTTCGCGTTGTGCTCGGTCCAGTACCGGTCCATCGCCTCGAGGACCTGGAGGGGGGTTTGAGCGGTCGCGCCGTTGTCGAGATACGCGAGCGGCTGCCCGTTCACGCGCCGCTCCAGGATCGGGAACTCCGCGCGGATCTCGTCGATCGAGCGGGAGCCTGCCGGCGATGTCACCGAAGCGGTTGCCATCGGGAACTCCGCCGCGCCTACGCGGCCGCCTCGACCTCCTCGCGGATCCAGCCGTAGCCGCGCTCCTCGAGCGTCGCGACGAGCTCGGGGCCGCCCTGCTTGACGATGCGCCCCTCGAACATCACGTGCACGAAGTCCGGCTTCACGAGGTGCAGGATGCGCTGGTAGTGGGTGATGATCAGGACGCCCATGTCGGGCCCGGCGAACTTGTTCACGCCCTCGGCGACCGTCCGGAGCGCGTCGATGTCGAGCCCGGAGTCAGTCTCGTCGAGGACCGCGAGCTTCGGCTGGAGCATCGCCAGTTGCAGGATCTCCATGCGCTTCTTCTCGCCGCCCGAGAACCCCTCGTTGAGGTACCGGCTGGAGAAGTCGCGCGGGATGTTGACGAGCTCCATCGCGGCTTCGGCCTCCTTGCGGAAGTCCTTCAGCTTGATCTCGGGCTCGCCCTGGGCCTCGCGGTGGGCGTTGACGATCATCCGCAGGTACTTGGCGACGGTCACGCCCGGTACGGCGACCGGGTACTGAAATGCCATGAAGAGCCCCGCCCGGGCGCGGTCCTCGGGCGCCTCCTCCGTGATGTCCTTGCCCGCGAAGCTGATGTCGCCGTCCGTCACCTCGAGGCCCGGGTGGCCCATGATCGCGTTGGCAAGTGTGGACTTGCCGGACCCGTTCGGCCCCATCAACGCGTGGATCTCGCCCTTCGAGACCTCGAGGTCGAGGCCCTTGAGGATCTGCTTGTCCTCGGCGCTTACGTGCAGGTTGCTGATCTCCAGATCGGCCATCTTTCTCCGTTGTCTTGGGTTGTCAGGAAGACGCGGCTACGCGGCCTGGCCGGCAAGCGGCTCTCGGGCCGTGTGCTGATCGGCGAACTCGACCAGGTCCGCCAGCGTGGTCCCGGCCAGGGCCTTCGTGATCCCGCCGTGAACCCGGGTCCACAGAAGCTTGGTTGCGCAGGCGCGGTCGCCGTCCGACTCGTGTGAGCACAGCACCCGGCCCTCGCGCATGTCGTTGAAGCATTCCATCGGGGCGATCGGCCCCTCGAGCGCCTGGACGACGTCCAGCATCTCGATCTCCGACGCGGGCCGCGCCAGCCTGTAGCCGCCGTGTGCGCCCCGAACGGACGTCACCAGGCCCGCCTCGCGCAGCTTCGCTACCAGGTGCTCGAGGTAGGAGAGCGGAAGCGTCTCGGCCTCGGCGACCGTGCTCAGCGCAACCGGCCCGCCGCCGCCCTCGGGGTCGTCCGGCGCGCGGCGGCCGAGCTCGACCATGAGGCGCACGCCGTACTCAGCCTTCGTCGAAAACAGCATGGGACCTAAATCCTACTCGACAGGTCGGATAAGCGGCGCCGCCGTCTACGCCAACTGGAACTCGTTGCGGAACTCACGCAACAGCGCCTCGCCGGACGGTGCATCGTCGGATTGAGGCTCTCCCGACATCGCCGCCGCGGCAACCCTGGCCACCGCGCTGAAGAACTCCTCGGTGCGCATGGCCGGGCGCGTCTCCCACGCGACTCGCGCCGTCTCGCTGCCGCCGTTCCACATCGCGTGCGGAGTGCCGGCCGGGATAAAGACCTCCTCGCCGGTCTTAAGGAGCTTGCTCTCGCCCCCGATCCGCGCCTCCATCGTTCCGGCGAGGATCTCGAAGCGCTCGTCCTGCTTGGGATGGAAGTGCTCGGGCGGCTCGACCGAGCCTGGCTCGTACGTCGCCTCCATCTCCAGCAGCTCGCCGTCCGTCTCCGCGGCGGTCTGGACGAGCAACAGCTTCATCCGGGCCGCGGGGTTGTCGATCACGTCGCCCGCTGGCACGCGCCTACCGTAGCGAGGTGATCATGCGGCGACGCGGCCGAGATCAGGTCCGGCCCGGCGATCACGGCGGCTGCGCCTGCGCCGCCGGCGATCACCAGCCGGCGCCTGGTGAGCCTGGCATCCATGCCGCCCCCGAGGCTACCGGGCGGAGCGCTGCGTTACGGCTCGATCAGGCCCTTGCGGATCGCGTAGCGCACCAGCTCGACGCGGTCGCGCATGCCGAGCTTCTTCATGGCATTCGAGCGATGGTTCTCCACCGTCTTTTCCGAGAGGTGGAGGATCTCCGCGATCTCGCGGTTGGTGTGCGCCTCCGCGACCAGCTTCACGACCTCCTGCTCGCGTGGGGTCAGCTCATCCTCCCGGTGGGAGCCCTCGCCGAGCACGTCCTGGATCAGCGCCCGCTGGGCCTCCGGCGTCAGGAACGGCTCGCCGCGCTCGACGGCCCGGACCGCGTCGATCAGGTCCGAATCGGCCTGGGCCTTCAGCACGTAGCCGGACGCGCCCGCTTTGAGCGCCTCGAACAGGTAACGCTCGTCGTCGTACATCGACAGGATCAGGATCGAGACGTCGGGCGCCTGCGCGCGGATCTCGCGCGTCGCCTGGAGGCCAGTGAGCTTGGGCATCTTCACGTCGAGAATTGCCAGGTCGGGCCGGTCGCGGATCGCCATGTCCCTGGCCTCCGCCCCGTCGGAGGCCTCGCCGACGACCTCGATGTCCGTCTGCCGCTCGAGGAGCATCCGCAGTCCCGAGCGGACGATCCCGTGGTCGTCAGCGATCAGGACCTTCATCGCTGTGGGGGGGTCTCCTTGGAGGACTGGCTCGGCATATGCCCGTTGCGCTTCCACTCCCGACTCCTATCGGCCGGCTCCAGGGGCACCGTTAGCCGTACCCGCGTACCTGAATCCAACCGCGACTCGACCTGCATGTCGCCGCCCACGAGCAGCGCCCGCTCGCGCATGCCGGCGATGCCGAGGCCCCTGGCCGCCTGGTCGAAGGTGAAGCCCGAGCCGTCGTCGGCGACCGTGAGCTCCACGCGATCGCCCTGGCGCGCCAGTTTCACATCGACGCGCTCGGCACCCGAGTGTTGCGCGGCGTTGGACATGGCCTCCTGGGCCACCCGGTAGACGACGAGCTGCACGTCCGTCGGCAGCCCCGAGACGTCGCCGCTTGACTCGAATGTCGCGTTGACCTTGCCGCGGCGGCCGAGCTCTTTCACGTGGCCGGCGAGCGCCGCATGCAGTCCGAGGTCATCGAGAGCGGTCGGCCGCAGCTGGCGGGCGAGCATGAGGAGCTCCTCCATCGCCCGGTTTGCGAGGGCCTTCGTCTCGGCGAGCTCGTGCGCGAGTTCCACCGGCGCCTTGACGCGGGCCGCCTCCAGGCGCAGGAGCAGCGCCGTGAGCGACTGGTTCACCTCGTCGTGGAGGTCGCGGGCCACTCGAGCGCGCTCCTCCTCCTGCGCGGCCAGCGCGGTGCTGGAGGTGCGTCGCCGCTCCGCATCGAGGCGCTCGAGCATGCGCCTGAACGCCCGGTTCAGGCGCACGACCTCCTCCGGCGCTCCGCGGTCGTCCTCCGGCGCCTGCAGGTTGGCGCCCGGCCGGGACAGGTCGGCCCGCTCCATCTCGTCGACAAGGCGCTCGAGCGGACGGAAGCGCCGCTGGAGCATCATCACGTTGACGAGGATCGTCAGCACCACCGCGAGACCCAGGATGACCAGCAGACCGCCGTGCCCGGCGACGTTGGAGTCCGGATTTCCCACGACCGCCGTCACCACGACCGCGACGATGATCAGCAGCAGGTTGGCGACGAGCACCTGGGTGAGGAGGTTCCTGCGACGCATCTGCATCTAAGTATCGGCCTCCCGAGCGTGCGTCGTAGCCCGGGGACGCTTCCGTCGCCCCAGAAGGACTAGGGGCTAGCCCCTAGTCAAGTCAGGTGGCTGACCCCACCGGAATCGGGGCATCTTTGTGCCACCATTGGACGACCGTTCGAGTCCATCGCCTAGGAGCTCGCCCCTCGAATGACCACCACAGGTAGATCAAACTTCGTCGCCGGCCTCCGCACGGTCATCCTGATGGCCGCGCTTGGCGGCCTGCTGGTCGTCATCGGCTTCGCGATCGGCGGCATCAAGGTCGCGAGCGTCTTCCTGGGCATCGCGCTGGTGATGAACTTCGTCGCCTACTGGTTCAGCGACAAGATCGCGATCGCGAGCGCCGGCGCCAAGCCCGTCTCCGAGGCGGAGGCGCCGCGCCTCTATCAGATCGTCCGTGACCTGACGACGCGCGCCAAGCTCCCGATGCCGAAGCTCTACGTCATCCCGAGCGAGCAGGCGAACGCATTCGCGACGGGGCGCAACCCCAAGCATGCGGCGGTCGCCGTCACGTCGGGAATCACCAAGCTGCTCTCCGAGGACGAGCTCCGCGGAGTCCTGTCACACGAGCTTGCGCACGTACGCAACCGCGACATCCTCACCACATCGATCGCCTCGGCGATCGGCGCGATGATCACGTGGATCGCCTACCTACTCCTGTGGTTCGGGGGCGACGACCAGTCACCGCTCGGCCTGATCGCCAATCTGGCGCTGTTCATCCTCGCGCCGATCTCGGCGACGCTCATCCAGCTCGCGATCTCGCGCCAGCGCGAGTACTCGGCGGATGCGACCGGGGCCGAGATCTGCGGGAACCCGGAGTCGCTCGCCTCGGCCCTGCTGCGGCTGGAGGAGGGCGTCAAGGCGGCGCCGATGCAGGTCAACCAGGCGACCGAGCCGCTCTACATCGTGAAGCCGTTTGAGGGCGGCGGCATCGCCAGCCTGTTCTCGACGCACCCGCCGATCGAGGAGCGGGTTCGCCGGCTCCGCCAGATGCGGCCGACCCTCTCCTAGGGCGCGGGGGCCAGCCGGGGGACCGGGCACGCGCGCATGTGGCCGACGTGCTGCGCGAGATAGCAGTACGCCGGTTTCGGCCTGAGCGCCGGGGTCATGACTCCGTAGGTGGCGAACCGGCTGGGTGAGCCGCCGAGGTCGGAGAGGGTGTAGATGAGGAACGAGCGAACGTTCATTCCCTGGGCCGCGCGGTACATACGGGCCAGCACGGGGCCCTGTCGGTCGAGGGAAACGTCGAAATGTCCCGAGCCACTCTTGGTGCCGCCGATCCCCACCTCGGTGATCCACAGCGGCTTCGATCCGTCGTTGAACCGCTCGCTGACCCTTCGGAGCTGCTGGAGGTTCGCGGTCATTCCGGCCGTCCACGGCGGTCCGGCGGGGTACGGGTGGGCTCCGATCCCGTCGAACGACCCCTTGCCGGCGATCTCATAGACGCGGGACAGGAACCGGGACGGCGGCATCTTCCCGCGCGCCGGCGACGCCGGCGAGAGTCCCCCGGTCAGGATGGGACCGTGAAACCCGGATTCGCCCGCCGCTTCGTCCGCGGCCTCCAGCAACCGGGCGTACAGCCCAGGATCCGCTTGCGGGGCGAAGAAGATCCTGAAGTTGGGCTCGTTCCAGACCTCCAGGGCGCTCATCCTGGGCAGGTGAGCGATCAGGCTCCGCAGGAAGGTTCGCCACTCGCCGATGTGTTCCGGCGCCGGTGGGAACGAGCATCCCTCGCAGCCGCCGTGCCGATTCCAGCCCGGCGCTCGCGCCCACTCGGGTGCCCCGAATGCGACCACGACCGGCCGGATGCCGTCGCGGATCATCGTCCGGTACCGGCTGACCACCGGCGCCCAGTTGAAGCGCGGCACCCCCCTGGCCGCCGCGTCGGACGGCGCGAGCGGCTCGATCGAGCTCCAGAGGGCCTCGATCCGGTCCGTGTCCGCTCCGGCTCGCGCCGTCAGCGCGATCTGGGTGGAACCTGTGATCCGCGTGCTGCCGGGGCGGCATGGGCGCCCGTCAGGCACCCGCGGCGCCCTGCTCGCTCCGGGTGTGGCCACCGGTCCGTAGCAGACGTCCTGCCAGCCGCTTCCCGTGAAACCCCACGGCGGGGACTGGACCGGGTTTCGTTTCGGGACGCTGACCCGCCGGTTCGGCGCCGAGGCGGGCGGCCGCGGTGCCGGGGTCGGCTGTTCCCCTCCCTGGACCAGCACAACGGCGAGCGCGACCCCCCCGCCGAGGGCCAGGGCGGCCGCTGCGGCGAGCAGTGCACGGCGCCTT
>DASQCL010000080.1:0-3415 GCA_035634715.1 Solirubrobacterales bacterium | reverse complement strand
CCGACTGAAGATCGAGATCGACTCGATGCCGACCGAGATCGACGAGGTCGAGCGGCGCATACAGCAGCTCGAGATCGAGCGCGAGGCGCTGAAGAAGGAGAAGGACGATGCGTCCGTTGCCCGCCGCGAGGCCATCGAGGCGGAGCTGGCCGAGCTCCGCGAGCGCTCGAACGAGATGAAGGCGCGCTGGCAGAACGAGAAGGGCGCGATCGAGGCGATCAAGGGGGCGAAGGCACGGCTGGACGAGGCGAGTCGTGAGGCCGAGCGGGCTGAGCGCGACGCCGACCTCGAGCGCGCGGCGCAGCTTCGGTACGGCGAGATCCCGGAGCTCGAGAAGACCGTCCTCGAGCAGGAGGGGCGCCTTGCCGAGCTGCATCGCGACGGCACCACCATGCTGACCGAGGAGGTCACCGAGGAGGACGTCGCGCAGGTCGTGGCCAAGTGGACGGGGATCCCGGTCTCGCGCATGATGGAGGGCGAGGTCGAGAAGCTGATCCACATGGAGGAGCGTCTGCACGAGCGGGTCGTGGGGCAGGACGAGGCAGTCGATGCGGTGTCCAACGCGCTGCGGCGCTCGCGTGCCGGGCTGGGAGACCCCAACAGCCCGATTGGCGTCTTCCTGTTCGTCGGCCCGACCGGGGTGGGCAAGACCGAGCTCGCCCGGGCTCTAGCTGAGTTCATGTTCGATTCCGAGCAGGCGATCGTCCGCCTCGACATGTCGGAATACATGGAGAAGCACACGGTCGCGCGCCTGATCGGCGCGCCACCCGGATACGTCGGCTACGAGGAGGGCGGCCAGCTCACCGAGGCCGTCCGCAGGCGCCCGTACGCGGTCGTGCTCCTCGACGAGATCGAGAAGGCCAACCCCGACGTCTTCAATGTCCTGCTCCAGATCATGGACGAGGGGCGGTTGACCGACGGCCAGGGCCGCACGGTCAACTTCACCAACACGATCCTGATCATGACCTCGAACGTGGGCTCTTCCGAGATTGCCGGCGAGACGATCGACGAGCGCATCCGCGAGCAGATCGAGGAGACCCTGGCGACGACCTTCAAGCCGGAGTTCCTCAATCGCATCGACGACACGGTCATCTTCCACCGCCTCAGCCGCGCCGACCTTGGGCGCATCGTCGACCTGCAGGTCGAGCACCTCGCCGGGCGCCTGCTCGAGAAGGGGATCGTGATCGAGCTGACCGACGATGCCCGCACGCTGCTCGGCAACCTCGGCTACGACCCCACCTACGGCGCGCGACCGCTCAAGCGGGTGATCCAAAAGCAGCTGATCGACAAGCTCGCGCGGCAGCTCCTGGAGGGCGAGTTCGCGGACGGTGACACCGTGAAGGTGGACGCCGCCGGTGGCGAGCTCGTCTTTGAGAAGGCCGCAGCGCCCGTCGGCGCGGCCGCTTAACCGGCCCGCTGAGGCGCAGCGGCCGGAGCGGGCACCTCGAGCACGCGAACGGGGCGGTCGAGGCGACGACGGACCTCCCCGACGTCGCTCGGCGCGCCGCGCCGGGTAACGAACACGACCTCCTGCGCGGGGAAGCCCCGGAGCGTGTCCTCGACCGCCTGCACCGTGTCGGAGTCGCCTACCGTGCCGCGGGCGTCGACGTCCACCGTTGCAAGCGCGGCCAGCGAGAGCGTCAGGCGCCGCTGGGCGTCGAACCGCGCCTTCCGGAGGTCCGACAGCCAGTGGGCGAACGCCGAGTTCGTCGCCGGCGCCAGGACCAGGACCTCGGGCTTCTGCTCCGCTCCGGGTCGCGTCGATTTCGTCCCGGCGGCGGCGATCTCGCCGATCGCACCGGCGAGCGCGGGGTCCTCCAGCGGAGTGGTGACGACGACGAGCATCGTGAAGCGGTCCGCGGGGGCCGAGGCCACCTCGATGGGCTCGTCGAACGTGGCCCTGGCGGCCAGGAAGAGGATCGTTGCCGCGGCGATCGCGCCGACGGCGAGCCCGCCACCGGGCCCCGTGAACTCGAATGCAGCGACGATCGGCAGCGCGATGGCCACCACGATCAACGGCAAAAGCCAGGGCTTGAGCCTGACGGGCTCGAGTCTCCTCACCTAGGTCCCCTTACCCAGCGGTTTAGACCTAAACGAGGATAGGCTCAAGCCACGCGCGAGGGCGGCACCAACCAGCACGAGGAGGAGAAATGGCCGTATTCATCATGCTCACCAAGCTGACCTCCAACGGGGTGAGGACGATCAAGGACAACCCCGGACGGGTCCAAGAGGTGAACCGCGAGGTCGAGCAGCTGGGTGTCAAGGTCCTCAACCAGTGGGCGACGCTCGGGGAGTACGACTTCGTGAGCGTCGTCGAGGCGCCCGACGAGACCACGATGGCCAAGGTGTCGGTCGAGCTCGGCTCGCGGGGGACGACCTCCAACGAGACGATGGCGGCCATTCCCGCCGAGGACTTCATCAAGTCCCTCTGAGCCGGAGCAGCGAGCAGCGAATGCGCGTCCTGGTCGTCGGCGGCGGCGGGCGCGAGCACGCGATCATCCGTGCTCTGGGGCGCTCGCTGGACGGGATCGAGCTCCTCTGCGCACCGGGCAACGCGGGCATCGAGGCTGATGCGCGCTGCCTCGAGATCGGAGCCGAGGACGTCCCCGGGATCGTCGACGCCGCCGTCGCCGAGAGCGTCGACCTCGTGGTCGTGGGGCCCGAGGCGCCGCTGGTGGCCGGCTTGGTCGACACGCTGGAGGCGCGAGGCGTCGCCGCCTTTGGCCCGCGCGCGGAGGCGGCGCAGATCGAGGGCTCGAAGATCCACGCCAAGGAGCTCATGGCCGCGGCCGGCGTGCCGACCGCCTCGCACACCGTCCTGCGCTCGAACGAGGAGGCGCGCGAGCGCCTCTCCCGCGCGTCGTACCCGGCCGTCCTCAAGGCCGACGGGCTCGCTGCCGGGAAGGGAGTGATCATCGCCGCGACCGAGGCCGAGGCCCGAGAGGCGGTGGACATCTTCCTCGTCGAGGAGCGCTTCGGAGCGACGGAGGTCGTGCTCGAGGAGTACCTCGAGGGGGAGGAGCTCTCGCTGCTGGCTCTCTGCGACGGCGAGAACGTGGTGCCGCTGGCCCCGGCGCAGGACTACAAGCGCATCTTCGACGGCGACGAGGGGCCCAACACCGGCGGCATGGGCAGCTACTCGCCGGTGCCCGGGTTCGACCGCGATCGCACCGAGGAGATCGCCGACTCCGTCCACCGGCCGGTGGTGGACCTCATGCGCCGCCGCGGCACCCCGTTCGCGGGCGTGCTGTACGCGGGGCTGATGATCACGGAGTCCGGGCCCAAGGTCCTCGAGTTCAACTGCCGCTTCGGGGACCCGGAGACCCAGGCGGTGCTCCCTCGCCTGCGCACGAGCCTGCTCGACCTCTGCCGCGCGTCCCGCGAGCCCGGCGGAGGTCGAGCAGGCTCGTGCGAA
>DASQCL010000079.1:0-3799 GCA_035634715.1 Solirubrobacterales bacterium | reverse complement strand
GATCCCAAGAACGATCACGCGGCTCATGAATCAGACGCTCACCCTGCCGCGCCCGACCACGATCATCCTCGCCTTCGGCGCCGACGAATCCGCGATCCGGGACGCGCTGAACCGGGCCCAGGAGCCCTTTGAGCGTGTGCTGCTGGTGACCGATTCGCTCGCGATCGGGGAGGTCTGGCGGGCCGGCACGGGCGTTGAGCACGTGCCGGCGCCTGGGGAGCGCGAGGCGGAGCTCGCGGGCGGCGACTACGCGGAGTTCAGGCGCCGGCGCCTGGGGCTGATCCTGGCGGGCCGGCCGCGCCTCCGGAATGCGCTCACTGCGGGCGAGGTTCCGCCCGACCTCGTGGATGCCGCAACGGCGCCGCCCCGCCGCCGCGCGCGCCTGCTGAGCTAGGCCTAAAGCGCACAAGCAGGCGTTCAAGCCCCCCGGAACGGGGATCGCTGCTTGTACCCTCCGAGTGCAATGGAGTCCTCCGCGGGCACCATGTCGCCTGACGCGACTCCCACCAGTGCCCTCCCAGATGCCGCCGCCGCGCCGACCGACAGCGCCCGCTCGGGACCCGGTGCGCTGCCCAATTTGATCGTCATCGGGGCACAGAAGTGCGGCACCAGCGGCCTTCACTATTACCTGAGCCTGCATCCCGAGATCTCCGTCTCGCGGCCGAAGGAGCTCAACTTCTTCATCGCCGAGCGGAACTGGCCGCGTGGGGTGGACTGGTACCGCAGCCACTTCGATCCGAACGCCAAGGTCCGCAGCGAGGCCTCGCCCAACTACACGGCGTATCCGCAGCACCTGGAGGTGCCGGAGCGCATGCATTCCGTGTTGCCGGACGCGAAGCTCCTCTATATGGTGCGCGACCCCCTCGACCGGATCGCCGCCCACTGGGTGCACAACTACGCAAAACGGCGGGAGAAGGGCGATCTGCGTTCCACCCTCATGCATCCGAATACGTCCTACCTGGCCCGGAGCCACTACTACGCTCAGCTGCAGCGATTTCTGCGCTTCTATTCACGCGAGCAGGTGCTCGTCATCGAGCAGGAGGAGCTGCGCAATCAGCGCAACGAGACCCTCCGGCGCGTGTTCGAGTTCGCGGGCGTCGACCCCGACTTCTCGGACCCCGGCTTCGCGACGCAGCGGCACCGCACGTCCCGCAAGCGGCGCGGCACGCCCATCACACGGCTGCTTGACCGCGTCGATCGCAGGCGCGGGACCGTTTCCGCCCGCCGATTTCGGGCACTTGCCGGGGCGGTCTTCCCTGTGGGGCACTCGATTGAGGTCCCCGACGTTCGGGGGGCGCTGCCCGACGAGACCCTGAGGTCCCTCAGGGACGATGCCGAGAAGCTTCGCGACCAGACCGGCCTCGACCTGTCGGCCTGGTCCATCTGGGAGATCTGATGGGAAACAACCGAACACCCGAGGAGAGGGATCGCCGCCGCAAGGCGCGCGCGGCAAAGTCGCAGGCGATCAAGCCCGAGAAGCACGAGCACAGCCATCCCGGCGGCACCGCAGCGGCGATCGGCACGCATCTGGCGAAGTTCTCGAGCTTCCAGGGCGTCTCCCTGCTGCTCACCAACCTCCTCCACTACGCGTCGCTCATCGTGGTGGCACGGTTCCTGGGACCCGGAGCTCTCGGTTCCTACGCGCTGCTCTTCTTCCTGACCGGCCTGGTCACGCAGATCATCCACCTGCTCTCGAAGCCGGGCACGATGATGCGGACGTTCGGCATCTCGGACGACGACGCCGACGACATCGAGGAGGACGACGAGTCCGACGACGGCAGCTCGCACCGGCCCACCTACACGCTCGGTGTCGGCATGGTGTGGACACTGATCCTCTCGGCCGCGATCATCACGCCGGTCGCGATCTTCCAGACGCAGATCGCCTCGTTCCTGCTTCACGACTCGAGCCAGGGGCCGGTGGTGCTGTTCGCGACCATCACCGGCGCGGTCTGGGCGATCTTCAAGCTCGCCGAGATGGTGATCTGGTTCGAGGGCCGCGCGATGACGTTCGCCCTCATCGACGCGGCCCGGCCCGCGTTCAACATCACCGCGATCATCGTGATCCTCTCGATGGGCGCCGGCGTGAAGGGCGCGATCATCGGCCAGACGATCGGCACCTGCGCGGCGACCCTCGGGTGCGTCGCTCTGATCTGGAAGAGCTTCCAGAGGGTCTTCTCCTTCACTGAGCTGAAGGAGATCCTGAAGCGGGGCGCGATCCGCATCCCCATCGCCACTTCGCTCTGGGTGGTCCAGAACTCGGACTCGTTCATCCTCTCGCGGTTCCTCGACCACAAGTCGATCGGCCTCTACAACCTGGCCTCGCGGACCGGCTTCATGGTCGCGTTCCTGCCGCAGGGGTTCCGCATGGCCCTGCGGCCGATCCGGAAGACGGCGATGTACGAGGCCTTCCGCCGCGAGTACGGCATCGCCGTCGCCCAGGGCCAGCTGCTCGCCTACTTCTACTTACTGACGCTGACAGCCATCCTCGCGATGGTCCTCGGCGGGGAGATCCTGATCGTCGTTGGCGGCCCGAAGTTCGCCTCGGTGGCGCCCCTGGTGCCGCTCACCGCGGCCGCGATGTCGATGCCCGCGCTGTTCCGAACGATCGCGATGTCGGCGACCTACAACAATCGCCGGAAGATCTTCGTGAGCTCCGCGGTCTTCGTCGGCTGCTCCTACCTCGCCTTCTGCATCGGCTTCCTGGAATTCACGAACTGGGGGATCTACTCGCCGCCGGCAGCTGTGATCGCCGCCTTCCTGCTGCCCTCGACGATGATGTTCTCGCTCTCGCAGTTCGGGAAGAACCCCATCAAGTTCCCCTACGCCCTGATGGCGGAGGCCACGCTGGTCGCGGTCGCACTCGCGGTCTCGTACCACTTCGCCCACCCGTCGGGCGAGCTCATCCAGATCCCCTTCATCGCCGCCGTGATGATCCTGTGGCTATGCCTGCTCTTCGTCCTGCGGATCATTCCCAAGCACCACTGGGGCCCGATCAGTCACATCGTTCGTTCGGCGCTGGGCAGGCACTCGGCGCTCCAGTTCAACCGGCGGGCCGGGCTACGGGCGATCGGGAGCGACGGGCGCGACGAGCTTCGCGCCGCCGTGCTCGACCGGGTCCCGGACGACACGCTCGTGCCCGATTACGTGGACGACGAGACCGATGAAAGCTCCGCAGCACCGAGCTGGATGGTGCACCCGGACACCGAGGGCGCCCGCCTCGTGCGCCTGCTGCGCACTGCGGGCAGCGAGGGCGGGATCCCGCTGGCGGAGGAGAGCGAGGTCGACGCGGGCGTCTCGCTGTACCTGTTCTCCGACCAACCGGTCGCCGTTCGCCTGCGACGGATGCGCCAGCTTCTCTCGGCCGGCGTCGACCCCCATGAGCTGCGCACCCTCGACGACCTGCGCAACGACCTTGCGAAGGCCAACGACACGGTCTGGACGCTCGGCGGAAAGAACGGCAAGAAGGGGAGCGCCGAAGACAACCCCGAGGGCGGCAAGCGGGGCAAGCGCGTTGTCGAGGCCTAAACGCGCTTGATGACGATCCGGTCCGGCTCGATCGTCACCTCGACCTTGCGGTGCCCCGCCCAGTGCTCGCTGTAGACCGGGTCGTCGGAGACCGACGGGTCGAGCCACAAGCCGTAGCCGTCGGTGTCGCCGTGATCGAAGGTCGCCTGCATCGAGGTGCCCGCCCGGTCGCCGCCTCCGCCACCCCGGCCGCGGCGCCGGCGACGGCGACGGCGGCGGCCTGAGCCCTCGCCCTCGCCCTCGCGCTTCTCGTCACCCTCCTCGGCTTCGCCCT
>DASQCL010000078.1:0-4547 GCA_035634715.1 Solirubrobacterales bacterium | reverse complement strand
GACCCGGCGAGCATGACGGACGGCTTCCGGATTGCGATGCTGAGCTGCGGGGGGCTCGCGGCGGCGGGGGGCGTCATCGCCTGGTTCACGATCAGCTCCGACGTCCTCCACGCCGAGCCCGAGCCCGGGGGTGCCCGGCCGACCGACGTCCTCCACGAGGTCTCGTGCGGGGCGCCCGGGCCCCTGCTGCGACCGGGCACCGAGGCGGACTGCGAGCCCGTCGTGGCGCAGAAGCGGGTCAGGGTGCCGGCCTCCTGAGTCGGAGGCGAGGTCAGGCGCTGTGGCGCCGCGCTACTTCCCCATGTAGGCGGAGATCTGGTGGCGCACGACGGTCACGAGGTTCCCGAGAGCGATATTCGCGTCCGTCAGGTGGAGGCCCCAGGCCGCGTTCGGTACGGCGTGCAGCGTCGGCGCGCCGTCGTTCCCCGCTATCTGCAGGACGTTCGCGCCGTCCGCCGATGAGCACTGACCCGAGTAGGCGCCGTCGGCCTCGACCCATCGCGTCGAGGTGTCGACCACCGGGAATCCGACGGCACGGGTGGCCAGGCCGATCGTCGTGTTCGGAGCGAACGGCTTGCTCGGGAATATGGTCCGCAGGTCGGCGGACCCGCCGCCGAGCGCGGCTGGATTCGTGCACAGCACGTGCAGGCCAGGCTCGGTTGTGCGGCCGAAGAGGGAGTCCGAGGGCGGCGTGGCGTTGTAGGTCGAGAACGCCATGACGCAGTGCAGCTCCGACTGGTCGCTGCATGCGGGGATGTTCTTGAAGTCGCCGCCGACGTCGGTGCCGTCCTTGACGGTCACGTTGCCGCCGAGAAGGATCGCCGAGATCATGCGGTTACGCAGCGCGGCGTTCGTGTCCACCTCGTTGGCGAGCAACTCTCGAAGCATGAACGAGCCCTGCGAGTGGCCGATGAAGACGATCCCTCGCCCGTCGTTGAACTTCGTCAGGTACTTGTTCCAGGCGTTGAGCACGCTGTCGTAGGCGATCTGGGTCTCATGCGGTGTGAAGCCCCCTTGGTTGAGGAGCGCCGTCAGCGTCACCTGGCGGTACATGGGCGCATAAACGCGGCAGTACTGCGAGTAGCGAGCCGCCTGGTAGAGCGCGATCGATCGCTCCTCGGGGTCGATATGCAGGTTTGCGTTCTTCGTCTGCTGGTCGGAGACTGTTGGGTAGACGTAGAAGCAGTCGACCTTGCGGCGTCCGTGAGTCTTCGGGTTCTTCACCCCCAGCTGCTCGCCGCTTGGTGAGATCAGCGTGGTCTTGAGCCCCCGCTTGCATGGGTTCGGCTCGTTGCCGGGCTTGCAGAGCCACCTGCTGTTCTGCGCCGCGGATGCTCCCGAGGGGACCGCGAGGCAGGCGATGGCGGCAAGCGCCGCCAGCATGATCAGCCCGATGGTCGGGCGGCGACTACGGACACTGCGAAGCGGTGTCATCCGGCTCCTTCCAGCTATGAGTCATCTCCCCTGAGAAGACTCTAATACGTCCGAGCGCCCTAGGCAGGCCTCTCGTGAGCCGCGACAAGGTCCAGCACATCGGCGGCGTGGCGTGAGACGAACGCGGGGCCGATCCCGTGTATCCGCGCCAGGGCGTCAGGCCCCTCAGGACGCGAGGCCGCGATCGCCTCGAGCGTCCTGTTGTGAGCCACCGTGTAGGCCGGCTTGCCGGCCGCAGCCCGCAGACGCCATGCCTTGAGCGCGTCGAGGAGCTCCTCGTCCGCGGCGGAGAGCTCCGCCGTCGGGGCCTCGGACCCGCTGCGGGAGCGGGTCCGCCGGATCGCGATGGTCTGCGGGTCTGGCAGCCAGGCATCCGGATCGCAGACGTCGCAACAGCGCCCCGTGGGCTCGCCGGGCCGCGAGTCGCCGAAATGGTCGAGCAGGGTGCGGCGCCGGCAGGTGGACGAGAACGCGTACGCCTCGATCGCCCTGTAGGCGCGCCAGCCACGGTCCTTGGCGACGCTGCACGCCGCCGCCGCCCGGCGCGGGTCGAGCTCTCCCGTCAGATGGACGAGCAGGCGGGCGCCCGGCGCGGGCTCCACCGTGCAGGCGCTGGCCCGTTCCGCGATCGCCAGGCGGACCCGGTCGGTGTCGTCACGGGGGTTGTCGATCACCATCGCCCCGTCCTCGTCGGCGAGGCGGCGAAGCTGGTCGACGAACGATGCGATCGCCTGCGGCTCCACGGTCCGCTGCTGGATGAACCGCACCAGGCGGCCGAGGTCCGAGCGCCCGGCGAGGAGCACGGCGCGCGCGGGCAGTCCGTCGCGCCCCGCCCGCCCCGCCTCCTGGTAGTAGGCCTCGACGCTTGTGGGAATCGCCCAATGCCACACGGAGCGGACGTCTGCCTTGTCGATCCCCATGCCGAAGGCGTTGGTGGCGACGATCACCTGAGCGTCTTCCGACATGAAGCGGTGCTGCGTCGACGCGCGCTCGTCGGGGTCCATCCCCGCGTGGTAGGCGGCGGCGAGGATGCCCGCGTCCCGCAGTGACTCGGCGACCGACTCCGTGTCTCGCCGGGTGCCGCAATAGACGATCGCCGGCACGTTCCCGGCATCCCGGAGACCATGCTCGAGCAGCGCCAGCTTGCGCGCCTTCGAGCCTTTGCCCTCGAGGGTGACGGTGTCGAACGAGATGTTCGGACGGTCGAAACCCGATCGGACCTGAAGTGGGTCGCGAAGCCCGAGCCTGCCCGCGATCTCCGCAGCGACCTCCGGCGTCGCCGTGGCGGTGCACGCCATCACGGCCGGGCGACCGAGCCGCTCGACGGCCTTCGGCAGGCGCAGGTAGTCAGGGCGGAAGTCGTGACCCCATTCCGAGACGCAGTGGGCCTCGTCGATCGCCATCAGGTCCACGTCCCGCTGGGCGAGGGCGTCGAGGAACGAGGTCGAGGCGAAGCGCTCTGGGGAGCAGTAGACGATCCGGGCGCGGCCGTCCCGGACCCGCGCGAGCGCGTCTCGGCTGCGCTCGTCACCCATTCCGGAGGCGACCATGACGACGGGATGACCATCGCCGGCGAGGCGACGGCACTGGTCGGCCATGAGCGCGATCAGCGGGCTGACGACGACGGTCAGGCGCGACGACGCTAGCCCGGGGAGCTGATAGCAGAGGCTCTTGCCGCCGCCGGTCGGCATCACGATGAGGGCGTCGCGTCCGGCGAGCGCGGCCTCGACCGCCTGGCGCTGCCCGGCGCGAAACGCAAGGTGCCCAAGGTGGTCCAGGAGGGCGTCGGGGTCCGCCGGCCCGTCGTAGGTGCGCATGGCCGCGTCGTCGGGCTCAGACTCCTCGAGCCCCTCGAGGCCCTGGAGCGCCAGGGTGGCCTGCGCGTGCTCGAGCTCCGCCATCCGGCAAGCCTATGGTCCGGTCCGGCACGAAATCCGGGCCGATGTGACGAATGCCGTACCCGTCCGGCTCGAGCCGGTCAGCTCACGGGAGCTTGGGGGCGCCAGGGGAGCGCGTCGTCGCGAGCTCTCGCGTAGGCGCGGCGAAGGAAGCGCCGCTCGCTCCCGGAGCGGTGTCCCCGCTGGGCGCGGGCAAACCGCTCCCACAGGGCGACCGCGCGGCCGGCGTCCGGTGATTCGCTTCGCCGGGCCCGCGACAACAGACACGGCTCCTCTTGTCCCGTGGGTGCATTGCAGCCCTGTCCTGGGGGGCAGCACGCCTTCATGCCGAGCATGTACCCGCAGAGCGAGCCCGGACGCGGCGAGGTCAGCGATCGAACCGGCACCTGCGTGGCTCGGTGCGGATCATGCGAATGCTCCGCAGCCCGCTGCATAGCGCGACCCCTGGCGGGTAGGCGCATTCCTGGAGGCACGATGAGCGAAACGGTCGCAATCGATCTGCCCCCGGAGCCTCAGAGCGCCGGACGGGCCCGCGAGCAGCTCCAGGCCTTCAGGGCGGCGCTGGACGAGACGACCTTCGTCGATCTCTGCCTGCTCGTGGACGAGCTCGTCGTGGATGCGCTCAAGGCCGCCGACGGTAACGGGGTCGGTGCGATCGAGTTGCGGGCCGAACAGGATGGGGACCGCGTTCGGGTCGTCATCGCGGAGGGCGGCGGTGCGTACCGGCTTCCCTCGAGGCGCCCGGAGCCCGGCGACCCGGGATTTGGGCTGCATCTGGTGCAGCGGCTGAGCGACCGCTGGGGGATGCGACGCGATCGCGATCGCGCGACCGTCTGGCTCGAGATCCTCGGGACGCCTCGTATGCGAGGGACACCGCCACCAAGGGGGCGTGGCTCTACGCGCTGCAGGTGACGCTCTTCGGCGTCTGGCTCGGCCAGCGGCTCTTCAGTCAGCCAGCCCTCCGAACGTCCCGCGCCGCGGAAGTCCCCACGGCGCTACCAGTCTCCGTCGGCAGGTACCTCTGCGCAACTCGGACGTGGCGCTTTCAGCGGGACTTGTTGAATTAATGCCTCACTATGCGAGGACGCCCCCGTGAGCGGGGTCGTTCGGCGACGCCTGCGCCGGGTCGTTGTAGAAGGCGCCGGGCGGCGCCGGAATCGGGCCGTCGCGGATCGGATCGTCCGTCTCCTCCATCCAGTTCCCGAGCCGCTCCCT
>DASQCL010000077.1:0-3446 GCA_035634715.1 Solirubrobacterales bacterium | reverse complement strand
GCAGGACCAGCGGCGTCATCCACGCGGGGATCTACTACCGCCCCGGGTCCCTGAAGGCCCGCCTCTGCGTCGCCGGTGCACGGGAGCTGTACGAGTACTGCGAGGAGCGCGGGATTCACGCCGAGCGCTCCGGCAAGCTGATTGTGGCGACCGACGAGACCGAGCTCGATCCCCTGGCGGAGCTCGAGCACCGCGGACACGAGAACGAGGTCCCTGGACTCCGCCGCATCGAGACAGCGGAGATCCGGGAGATCGAGCCGCACGCGACCGGCGTCGCGGCCCTCCACTCCCCGGCGACCGGCGTCGTGGACTTCGCCGAGGTGGCGGCCTCTTTCGGCCGCGATCTCGCCGCAAGCGGCGGCAGCGTGGCGACCGGCAGCCCCGTCGGCGCACTCGAGCAGGCCGGGAACGCGATCTCGGTCCGGCACGCCCGCGGCGCCACCCGCGCCAGGGCGGTCGTGACGTGCGCGGGCGCGTGGTCGGACCGGCTCGCGGTCGCCTGCGGCGCACCGGCCGAGCCGCGAATCGTCCCGTTCCGAGGCGCCTATCTGCGCCTTCGCCCCGAGCGGCGGGACCTGGTGCGGGCGAACATCTACCCCGTTCCGGACCCCGATCTGCCCTTCCTGGGCATGCACCTGACCCGCGGGATCGACGGCGAGGTGCTCCTGGGCCCCTCGGCGCTCATGGTCGGCGCCCGTGACGCGTATCGGCTGACGCGAGTGCGCCCACGGGACCTCGCGGAGACCCTGTCGTGGCCCGGATCGTGGAAGCTCGCCGCCCTCTTTCGCCGCACGGCGTGGCGCGAGGCTCGTAACGCGGCCAGCAGGCGCTCGTTCGTCGAGGATCTGCGCAGGTTCGTCCCAGAGCTCCAGGTGAGCGACGTGCTTCCGGGCCCGGCGGGCATCCGCGCCCAGGCGCTCGCGCGCGACGGCTCATTGGTCGACGACTTCGTGGTCCACAGGACCGAGCGGGCCGTGCACGTCCGCAACGCGCCATCGCCCGCCGCCACCTCGTCGCTCGCGTTAGCGCGCCTGATCGCCGACGAGGCCGAGTCGTTCCTCTAGCCCTTGGTCCTCTAGCCCTTGGGGAGCTTCTCCGGGATCGGCTGGATGCGCTTGCTCTTGCCCACGACGCCGACCGTGCGCTTGTAGGACTCGCTCAGGAGGGTCGCGTCGCCTTCACCCTTCTTCAGAGCAAGGCCGACGGGCAGCACGGTGTAGTCGGGCTGGCTGACGAACACCGGCACGTAGCGCACCCCCGTCACCCGGGTCTTCCCCCCCTGCTCCACACAGTCGAGCAGGACGACCATCCCGTCCTGGCTCTCCGCGGGCAGGCCCGCCGCCGGGCTCTGGTTCGAGATCAGGTTCCCCTCGCTGAAGACGACGAACTTGTCGTTGATCCGCTCGATCGGCTGCACGGCATGCGGGCCCTGGCCGACGATCGCCGTGATCAGCGGTGATTTCGTGAGCTCCTTGACCATCTTGAGCTGACCCGGGCTCGGGGTCTGCTGGTACTCGGGCAGGATCTCGCCGCCCCAGTGGATGTTCACGATCACCGCCTGCGCACCCTCCTTCTGGGCCTTGCGAGCGTCGTCGAGGATCCGCTTCGGGCTCGCGATGTTCACCGACCAGGGATGCGGCACGGGGATGCCGTTGGTGTCGGTCGTGTACGCGAGGAAGGCGACCTTCACGCCGTGCACGTCCTTAATCACGACGTCGTGCTGCTGGGCCCGCGACGACGGGAAGGATCCCGTATGCGCGATCCCGTTGCTGTCCAGGGCCTTGCCGGTGTCGTCGATGCCGGACTGCCCCTGGTCCAGGGAGTGGTTGGAGGCGGTGTCGCACACGTCCCATCCCGTGGCCTTGATCCCCTGCGCGAGGGCCGGCGGCGTGTTGAAGATCGGGTAGCTCGTGGGTGGCGCCGGCGTCATCGGCGTCTCCACGTGGCAGATCCCAAGCGAGGCGTCGGCCACGTACGGCTTGAGCTCCGCGAGCTCGGGCGCGAAGTCGTAGTGGTTCCCCCCGCCGAGCGCCAACGCCCGCTCCCAGAGCGGCGAGTGGATGAGGAGGTCTCCGCTCACCGAGACGGTGAAGTGGACGGGCTGGGCCTCCTGCTGGATCCGGACCAGCTCCTCGGGGCTGAGCGACTTGCCGCCACCGCCCTTCCCGACGAGCAGTCCCACGATCAGGGCAATCGCCGCAACCAGCACCAGCGCCGCGAGTCGGCGTCGCCGAACCGCGGCCGGGGGAGGCCGTCGCCTCGCGGCCCTGGAGGTGCGTCGCCGAGCCGGCCCTGACTCCATGCGCGAATTGTCGCGAAGAGACAGGTCGAGGTAGCGGGAACCCGCCCGGGGAAGTAGTTTCGAGGACTGATGGAGGCGGCGACGACGGCGAGCACCGAGGAGGAGCGCTCCGAGCAGCCGGCGTCGTCGTTCGCCAAATCCCTCTTCTGCGGGGAGATCCACGAGGAGATGGTGTTCCCGTGGCCGCAGCCCGACGAGGCCGAGCAGGAGCGCGTTCGCGGCCTGAACAACGCAGCGCGCGAGATCGGCGAGCGCATCGACCCGCGCGAGCTCGAGGAGAAGCGCTGGATCGGCGACCGCCTGGTGCGCGAGCTCGGCGACGCCGGCCTGTGCGGGCTATACGTCCCCGAGCGGTACGGCGGCCAGGGCCTCTCCCAGACCGGCTATGCGCGGGTGTTCGAGACCTTCGCCCAGATCGACGCGACGCTGTCCGTTGTCATGGGCGTGCACCAGTCGATCGGCTTCAAGGGCATCCATTTGTTCGGCACCGAGGAGCAGAAGGAACGGTTCCTCCCCGACCTCGCGAGAGGCCGCAAGCTCGCGGGGTTCGCGCTCACCGAGCCCAACGCGGGCTCGGACGCTTACAACATCGAGAGCAGGGCGGTCCAGCAGCCGGACGGCTCCTGGGTACTGAACGGCGAGAAGCGCTACATCGGCAACGGGGGCACCGGCTCGGTCTTCACCACCTTCGCTCGCTGCGAGGTCGACGGCAAGGACAGGCACATCGCGCTGATCCTCGAGCGCAAGATGAAGGGCTTCGAGGTCGGAGAGCGGTTCGACACGATGGGGCTCCGCGCCAACGACCTCCGCCGCCTGTATTTCAAGGACGTCCGGGTGCCGCCGGAGAACGTTCTCGGCGAGCCCGGCGACGGCTTCCGGATCGCGATGCAGATCCTGAACAACGGGCGGATCGGCCTCGGAACCGGTTCGGTGGGCGGTGCCAAGAAGCTTCTCGATCTGACGATCGACCACGTCAAGGAGCGCCGCCAGTTCGGCCGCCCCCTGGCCGATTTCCAGCTGGTCGAGGAGAAGGTCGGCTGGATGGTCTCCTACCTCTTCGGCCTCGAGTCCATGGCCTACCTGACGTGCGGCCTGGTCGACGCGGGAGTCCGCGACTACTCGCTCGAGTCCGCGATGTGCAAGA
>DASQCL010000076.1:0-2077 GCA_035634715.1 Solirubrobacterales bacterium | reverse complement strand
GCCGCGTTGCCCGAAACGGTCTGGCGGAGGCCGTCGAATGCGCCTTCGATGCTGTCGACCCCCGTCAGCCCGCCCCCGTGGAACAGCGCAGCGGCCATGACCATCATCGAGATGTTGACCACCCCCGCAAGCGCCATGGCGATCACCACGTCGACCTTCTCGAAGCCCAGGATCTTCCGCCGCTCGCTGTCGTTCCGCCCCACGATCCGGCGCTGGGTGAGCGCCGAATGCAGGTACACGACATGTGGCATCACGGTCGCGCCGATGATCCCGGTTGCGATGAGGATGCTCTCGGTCCCGCTGAATCCGGGGAGGACGAGGTGCTTGGCGGCCTCGGCTCCATCGGGTTGAGAGGCGAAGATCTCGAACCCGAACGCCACGACGATCACGCCGACCAGCGCCGAGATCGCCGCCTCCAGCCGGCGGAATCCCATCTGCTGCAGGGCGAGAATCGTGAAGGCGCCGGCCCCGGCGATCAGGGCGGCCGGGAAGAGCGGGATCCCGAACAGGAGGTTCAGTCCCAACGCCGCGCCGACGACCTCGGCGACGTCGGTTGACATCGCGACGATCTCGGCCTGCACCCACAGCCCGCGCGAGGTGGACTTGGAGAAGTTCTCGCGGCAGAGCTCCGGCAGGTTCTTACCGGTGGCGATCCCGAGCTTCGCGGACTGCGTCTGAACGAGCATCGCGATCAAGTTGGCAGCGAGGACGACCCAGAGAAGGAGATATCCGTACTTGGCCCCGCCGGCGATGTTGGTGGCGAAGTTGCCGGGGTCCACGTAGGCGACGGCGGCGATGAACGCCGGGCCCAGGAACGGCCAGATCCGCCCCACTCCCCGTGCCCGCCCCTCGAGCGACTCACGGGCAGCGCGGTTGACCGCCGCCTCGCCGGGAAGGACGTCTTCGACTCCGACGTCGTCGCCGTTCGGCGGCGCGGCGGGCGGAGCCTCGACGGTCGTTTCCATCGTGCGATTCATGCGCTACCCGCCGGCTCCACCCGCATCTTCTCCGCCAGCTCCCCTCCCAGGGCATGCTCTTTGCCATCGACCTCGACGAAGACCGGCCCGCCGAACGGCTGCACGTCGGTGACCCGCAATGCCACGCCGGGGCGGATCCCGCGTTCGTCGAGATAGCGCAGCATCCTCGGGTCGGAGTCGGAGACGCGCGCGAAGGTCGCAAGGGCTCCGGCCTGAAGCTGGTCGAGCGCGGTCGTGTGGTCCACGGCGATGGCGAGCTCGGGCGTCGGGATCGGGTCCCCGTGGGGATCGAGGGGTGGGTTCCCGAGCTTGTCCGCGATCAGCCGCTCGAGGTCCTCCGAGATGTAGTGCTCGAGAACCTCGGCCTCGTCGTGCACGCGGTCCCAGGGCATTCCCAGGGCGTCCGCGAGGAAAGCCTCGATCAGCCGGTGGTGGCGGATCACCTCCAGCGCGACCTTCTCGCCCGCCGCGGTGAGCGTGACTCCGTGGTAGGGCTCGTAGCGGACGAGCCCCAGCTCGTCGAGCCGCTTGAGCATCGCGGTGACGGACGAGGGCGCCACGCCCAGGCGCTCCGAAAGCGCGGTGGTCGTGACGGGCCCCTCCTCGTAGCGCTGGAGGCCGTAGATGGCCTTGGCGTAGTCCTCCACGGCCTCGGTGGCCGGCGCGCTCTGGCGTTCGGCGAGGCTCGCCTTGCTGGATGTCCTGGTATGCGACAAAACGAAATTCCTATTTAGCCTAGCCTAAATCTATTCCCGGCGGAATGCCTCCTCCCTACAATCGGTCAGGTGAGCACCGAAGTCGCGGTTGAGCTCGACGGGCAGTACCGGGCGATGAAGGAGGGCGCAGGCGTGCTGGAGCGCTCGTCCCGAGCGATGCTCCTGGTGCGCGGGCCCGACGCGGCCGAGTTCCTCCAGGGGCAGCTCACCAACGACATCGAGGCGCTCGAGCCCGAGACCGGCTGCTACTCCGCGCTACTCGACCGCAAGGGGCACATGCAGGCGGACATGCGGGTCCTGCGCCTCTCGACAGGCGACATCTGGATCGATACCGAGGCTGAGGCGTTCGGAGCGGTCGATCGCCATCTGCGGATGTACAGCATC
>DASQCL010000075.1:0-15659 GCA_035634715.1 Solirubrobacterales bacterium | reverse complement strand
TCGCATGAACGGCAGCGCGCGGATGGCGCCCCAGGCGCCATCTATTCTCTTCCGGCCGTGGAACCCGTGATCTTGCAGGCAGATTTGTTCCCGCCGGAGCTGACGGCGATCCGGATCGTCGGCCTGGCCTTCGCGGTTGCGATCGCGGCCTTCGCGATCGCCCGCCGCGGGGCGCTCCGCAACATCGACGTGATCATCTTGCTGCTGATCGCGCTCGGGCTCGCCGTGGTGTCCGGCACCGAGCTCCTGGACAGGATCCTCAGCGCGTTCTCGTTCCAGCGCTCGAACGGCACCCGGATCGTCGGCGTCGCGGTGTTCGCGATCCTGATCCTGTTCCTACTCGTGGTGCGCGCTCTCTCGCAGAGCTCGCGGATCACGCGCGAGCTCTCGAGCGTGCTCGAGGGGCTCGCCTGGGAGCAGTTCAGGATGGACGCCCATCCGGAGAAGTTCCGGGACAAGATCGCGGTGCTGATCCCGGCTTACAACGAGGCCGACAACATCGCCTGGGTCCTGGACAGGATCCCCGAGACGGTGTGCGGGATCGAGACCGCGGTCCTCGTGGTTGACGACGGCTCCCGCGACGGCACCTCCGAGGTCGCCACCGAGCACGGCGCGGTGGTGGCGCGCCACCTCATCAACCGCGGCGGCGGCGCCGCCCTGCGCACCGGCTACCGCCTGATGGTGGACTCACACGCCCGCATCGTGGTCACTCTCGACGCTGACGGTCAGCACCTGCCGTCGGAGATGGAGCGTCTCGTCGAGCCCGTGGTCTCTGGCGAGGTCGCGATCGCGCACGGCTCCCGCGTGCTCGGCGAGGCCGAGGCCAACCACCGCTCCCGCGAGCTCGGGATCGTCTTCTTCAACCGCGCGGTGTCGTTTATCACCGGCACCAAGGTGAGCGACTGCTCCAACGGCTACCGGGCGGTCCGGGTGGACGTGCTGCCCCAGCTCGTGCTCCGCCAGGAGCAGTTCCACACCTCCGAGTTCCTGATCGAGGCGATCAAGCGGGGGGTTCCCTCCAAGGAGGTCCCGGTCACCGTCACCCGCCGGCTCCACGGCCATTCCAAAAAGCCGGCGGTGGTCCGCTACGGCGTGGGGTTCGCGAACGCGATCGTCAGGACCTGGCTGCGGTAGCTCCGCCTTCCGCGGCCTCTGGGGGATCCGCGGGCTCCGGCAGGTAGAGGTCCAGGCCGCACTTGGGGCAGACCTGCACGTAGAGCTTCAGCACCCTCCCACAGCGGGGACATGTCCGCTCCGGCTCGGAGTCCTCATGTCGATAGAGCAGCGCGCCGATCAGCCCGAAGTACGGAAACACGGCGCCGATGAGGAACCAGATCCAGAACGAGCTCCCCTTCTTCCACCCGACGTAGGCGGTCGCGAACCAGGCGAAGGGCGCCCCGATGATCAGGATCTCGAAGAGCGAGAGCACACCCTCATTGTGACCGGGATGTAACGCCGTGGGCCATCATCGGACCTAGGATCTGCCCATGGAGTCGGCAAGCCACACCGAGACGGTCGCACCCGAGAACGAGGAGGCCGCCGAGGCCTGGAGCGGCGTTCTCTTCGACCGCTTCGTCGAGTTTCGCGACCTGATGGCCGACGGTCTCGCAAGGTTCGGCGTCCAGGCGATGCAACTGCATCCGCCGCGAGAGGGCGACCGGGTGCTCGACATCGGCTGCGGGTTCGGCGACTCGACCCAGGACCTGGCCCGCCTCGTCGCCCCCGGGGGCGGGGCCGTGGGCATCGACGTGTCCGAGCCGTTCGTGCGGACGGCAACGGGTGAGGCGCGCGATGCCGGAATCGCGAACATCGAATTCATGACGGGCGACGTCCAGGTGGTGGAGCTCCAAGGACCCTTCGACTACGTCTTCTCCCGCATGGGCGTGATGTTCTTCGCCAACCCGGTGGCCGCGCTCAGGAACATCCGGGAGTCGATGGCGCCTGGGGGCCGCCTCTGCCTGGTCGTCTGGCGGCGCAAGCTCGATAACCCGTGGGTGCTGCGAGCGCAACAGGTGGTCGAGCGCTATCTGGCGGAACCGGAGGACACGGACGAGCCCAAGTGCGGGCCCGGGCCGTTCTCGATGCAGGACGCGGACACCGTCAGCCACCAGCTCCTGATCGCCGGCTTCGAGAGGCCGACCTTCACGCGCTGCGACCTCCCGATGAAGCTCGGCGACGACCTCGACCGAGCCGTCGCCATGAACATGGCAATCGGCCCAGCGGCCGAGATCATCCGCGTGACCGGCGAGGAGGCGGAGAGCATCCGCCCCAAACTGGAGCGCGAGATCCGGGAGGTGCTGGAGGACTTCCAGGAGCCGGACGGCGTGTTCGGGCCCGCCTCCACCTGGATCATCACCGCGACGGCGGCGTAGCGCTCGTTCATCCGCACCCGCGCCCATCCGCCCCTGCGGTCACAGGCTCGCATCTACATGAAAGCTGTTCCACCACCTGGTGGAGATTTCCTTCCACAGGCGCCAGTACCACCGCGCTGCATATGCGCGGGCGAGGCCGCTATCCCGCGCCCAGCTGCTCTCGGATCAGGCGCGTGACCTCGCCGCCGTCGGCGGTGCCCTTGGTCTCGCGCATCACGGCGCCGACGATCGGACCGACCGCCTTGGGGTTGCCGGCGCGGACCTTCTCGGCCGCCGCGGGCTCGGCCTCGATCGCCGCCGCCACGATCGCCTCGAGTGCGCTCGCGTCCGACTCCATCTCCAACTGGCGACGTTCGACAACCTCCTCCGGGCCAGCAACTGACGAGCCGGGATCGGACAGCGTGTGCAAGACCTCGCGCCCGCTTGCGTGGCTGATCCGCTTGTCGGCCACCATGCGAACAACCTCAGCCACATGGGTTGGCTCCACGTCTTTCTTGTGCCCGAAGTGGCGCTGAGCCGCTGCGAGCTCGCCCGTGACCCAGTTAGCCACGATGCGCGGCTCCAGACCATCGGCTGCGTCGAGGGCATTCTCGAAGTACTCGCCCAGGTCAGCATCAAACGCCAGCTGCCGGGCAGACTCATCCGGGAGCCCCAGCTCGTCCCTGTAGCGCTCGCGGCGCTTCGCGGGCAGCTCCGGCAGCGCGTCGCGCGCGGCGCTCAGCATCTCCTCGGTCGGAGCCAGCGGCACGAGGTCGGGCTCCGGGAAGTAGCGGTAGTCGTGCGCGTACTCCTTCGAGCGGAGCGGCGTGAGCGATCCCGCGCGCGGGTCGAAGTGGAACGTCTCCTGCGCCACCTCCTCCCCGCTTTCGACCACGCCGACCTGGCGGTCGAGCTCGGCCTCGATGCCACGCTCCAGGAAGCGGAAGCTGTTCATGTTCTTGAGCTCGGTCTTGGTGCCAAGCTCCGACTCCCCCGCGCGGCGGATTGACACGTTGGCATCGACGCGCAGGCTCCCCTCCTCCATGTTCACGTCGGAGACGCCGAGCTGCCTGACCGTGGTGCGCAGGAGCTGCGCCCACTCGCGCGCCTCCTCTTCGCTCCTGAGGTCCGGCTCGGTCACGATCTCGACCAGCGGCGTCCCGGCTCGATTGAAGTCCACGAGGGAATGCGCCGAGCCGTGAATGCGGCCCGACTGCCCCACGTGGATCATCTTCGCGGCGTCCTCCTCGAGGTGGACGCGGTGGACGCGAACGTCGCCCAGGCGGCCCTTCGTCGCCAGCGGGATGTCGTACTGGCTGATCTGGTACGCCTTCGGGTTGTCGGGATAGAAGTAGTTCTTGCGGTGGAAGATCGACCGCGGAGCCAGGTCGCACTCCAGCGCCATCCCGATCCGCAACGCGTAGTCGACCGCCCGCTCGTTCACCGTCGGGAGCGATCCCGGATGGGCCAGGCAGACGGGGCAGGTGTGCACGTTGGGCTCGTCCCCGAAGGAGAGGGCGCAGCCGCAGAACATCTTCGTCTGGGTCTGCAGCTGGACGTGGATCTCCAGACCGATCACCGCCTCGTATCCCTCGGGCAGGCTCATCCGGCGGCTCCCACGGGCCTGGCGTCGAAGCCGATCGCCCCCTCGATCGCGTGGGCCGCGTCCAGGAGGCCCGACTCCCCGAACGCCGGCGAGACGAGCTGGAGCCCGACCGGGAGCTCCGGCCCGCCGCCGTCCGGCTGGGCGAGGCCCGCCGGAATCGAGATCGCCGGCAGGCCGGCGAGCGGCATCGGCACCGTGCAGTAGTCGGACATATACATCGCCAGCGGGTTCTCCGCTCGGGCCCCAAGTTCGAAGGCGACGGTCGGCGAGGTGGGCGTCACCAGGTAGTCGAAGCGCTCGAAGGCGGTCGCGAAATCCTCAGCGATCTTGGTCCGCACTCGCTGCGCGCGGCCGTAGTAGGCGTCGTAGTACCCGGAGGAGAGCGCGTAGGTGCCGAGCATGATGCGGCGCTTGACCTCCGGGCCGAAGCCGGCGGTGCGGGTTCGCTCGTACATGGAGGCAAGCTCGCTGTCGGTTCCGGAGGACGCTCCCTCGCGCAGCCCGTAACGCACGCCGTCGTAGCGGGCGAGATTCGCCGACGCCTCCGCCGGCGCGAGGACGTAGTACGCGGAGATGCCGTGCGCGGAGTGCGGCAGCTCGCACTCGTCGACCTCCGCCCCGAGCTCCTGGATCAGGGCGACGTTCCGCTCGAAGACCTCTCGCACGCCCTCCTCGATCCCCTCGGCCTCGCTCGCGAGCTCGCGTGGCACGCCGAAGCGAAGGCCCTTGAGGTCGGTGCGCGAGGGAAGCTCGACTCCGCCCTCGATGCCGACGGAGGTGGAGTCGCAGTGATCGCGCCCCTCCATGACGCGCAGCAGGATCGCGGCGTCCATGACGTCGCGCGTGAGCGGTCCACACTGGTCGAGCGACGAGGCGAAGGCGATCATCCCGTAGCGGGAGATCGCGCCGTACGTGGGCTTCAGCCCGACGACCCCGCACAGCGACGCCGGCTGGCGGATCGACCCGCCGGTGTCGGTCCCGATCGCCCACGGGGCGAGGCGGGCGGCAACGACGGCCGCGGAGCCGCCCGAGGAGCCGCCGGGGACCCGCTCGAGGTCCCAGGGATTGCGGACGAGCCCGTAGCCAGAGTTCTCGTTCGAGGAGCCCATCGCGAACTCGTCCATGTTGGTCTTGCCCAGGACCTGCGCGCCGGCCGCGGCCAGTCTGCGGACCGCCGTCGCCGTGTACGGCGGTCGGTAGCCCTCGAGGATCCGCGAGCCGGCCGTGGTCTCGATCCCCTCAGTGCAGAAGATGTCCTTGACGGCGATGGGGGCGCCGTTCAGCTCCCCCGTGGCGCCGTCCGAGGTGCCGGGCTTCGCCCGCCAGAGGTAGGCGCCCAGCTCGTCGCCGGCGGCGGCCTCCGCGTATGCGTCGAAGTACTCGTCGGAGCCGAGCTCGCCCTTGGTGATCCGGTCGATCGCCTCAGCGGCGGTGAGCTCGAGGACGTCGCTCATGCCGCTAAGCCTGCGGTGACGGGACCCGGAACGCCCCCTCGTCCGGGTCCGGCGCCGGCTCCAGGATCTTCTCGCGGGGCCAGCTGGGCCGCGGAGTGTCGGCCCGTAGGACGTTCTCGAGCTGGACCACATGGGTCGTCGGCTCCACCCCGTCCAGGTCGAGCTCGTTCATGCGCTCGACGTGGTCGAGGATCCCCGACAGCTCGTCGGCCATCTTCTCGAGTTCAGCCTCGGTCAGCTCGAGCCGAGCCAACCGCGCGACGTGGAGGACCTGGTCTCGGTCAATCATCGACGCGCAGTGTATGAGCCCGCGGATAGGATCTCGCCCGCTGATGACCGGGGCTCGGGCGGAGCGATTCGTCGTGCTGAACCTCCGCCTCCTGGCGGTGAGCTTCGCGGTCGTCGGAATCCTGTTCATCGCGGTCCCCAACGGCGTCCTCGACGTCATCTCAGACCTCGGCGACGCGATCGGAAGCTTCACGCGCGCCCCGCATACGGTCGAGAACTTCTGGCTGGCGCTCGCATTCGCCTACATGGTGGTCATCACCGGGATCTGCGTGCTGGTGCAGACCGACGTCGTCCGCTACCGGCCGGTCCTGCTCGTGCTCGCCGCCGGCAAGACGGCCTCGTCGCTGGGGGCGCTCGGCTTCTACGCCTTCGACAGCGATGTGTTCATCTACCTCCTCAACTTCATCGTGGACGGCTTCCTCGCTGTCATCGCGCTCTACCTCTGGAAGGTCGCCGGCCAGATCGGAGAGCCCGCCGCACCGTCCTGAAGGCGCAAACCGGGGCTTGGGGCCGCCGAGCGCCGGATCCTTGCCGCCTTCTCGCAGGCGATGGCCCCGGGGGTCGACGGGCTACCGGCGGCCGCGGGGCCTACGCGCACCGGCGACCCACAGGACGTCGGCGCCGTCGACACCGTCTCGCCCATCGACGCCTACCTCGGCAGCCTGCCCCACCGGGCCGTCCGCCAGGTGAAGATGGCGCTCTGGGGGCTCGAGGTGCTGCCGTTCCCGTGGCGCTTCAGCCGCGCCAGCCTCGACGCCAGGCAGGAGTTCCTGGCCAAGCTCGAGGGCTCGCGGCTGCCGTTCGCCGCGGACCTTCTCCTCTTCCTGAAGGTGCTCGCCGGGCTCGGATACGGCAACGACGCTCGGGTGCGCGCCGCCGTCGGATACGAGATGAGATGCGAGGTGGACGGTGGGATGCCGCGGCTGGCCGACTCCCCTCACGGGCTGGGTGACCTGCAGCCGGCCCGGGGCGGTGAGGACTGCGACGTCGTCATCGTCGGCTCGGGCGCCGGAGGGGCCGCGTCCGCGGCGATCCTCGCCGAGTCCGGCCTCGACGTGCTGGTGCTCGAGGCGGGGCCGTACATGGACAGCTCCACCTATCCCGAGGAGCCGCTGGCGGCGCTGCGCGCGCTCTACCGGGATGGCGGCCTCACGATCGCCGAAGGGCGGCCGGCGATCCCCACCCCGGTCGGGCGGGCCGTCGGGGGCACGACCGTGATCAACTCGGGCACCTGCTTCCGCGCACCGGACGGGGTGCTGGCGGGCTGGCGGGACGAGCACGGAATCGGGTGGGCCACCGAGCTCGCCGCAGAGTACGCCGAGGCCGAGGAGATCATGTGGGTGCGCCCGGTGGATCCCGAGCGCATGGGGCGCAACGGTCAGCTCCTGCGGGAGGGCGCCGAGGCGCTCAACGCAAAGCACGCGCCACTTCGCCGCAACGCCGGCGGCTGTCACCAGTGCAGCTCGTGCCCGTCGGGCTGCCGCCTCGACGCCAAGCGGGCCGTGCACGTCTCCTATCTCCCGCGGGCGGTCGCCGCTGGCGCCCGGGTGCGATCGGGCGTCGACGTACGCAGGGTCGTCTTCGAACGCGACCGCGCCACCGGACTCGACTGCATGGCTCAGGCCAACGGCAGGGCGCACCCCTACCGCGTCAACGCCCGGAAGGCAGTGGTCGTGGCCGGCGGGGCGTTCGGCACGCCCGAGCTTCTGCTCCGCTCCGGGCTCCGGTCCCCGAGCGGTCAGCTCGGCAGCAACCTGCGGATCCACCCGGCCTGCTGGGTCGGAGCCCGCTTCGACGAGGAGGTTCGTGGCTGGGACGGTGTCATGCAGAGCTACGGCGTCACCGAGTGGGAGCCGCGCGGGATCCTGCTCGAAGCGACCTTCACGCCGCTCGCGTTCGGCGCCCAGTGGCTTCCCGGCACGGGCCGCGCCCACCAGGAACGGGTACGCGCCTACGATCACATCGCCTCCACCGGAGTCCACCTCTCCGATCGATCGTCGGGCCGTGTGGGGCTCGCCGGCGACGGCTCGCTCCGCGTCACATACAAGCTCACCGACGAGGACGCCCAGAGGCTGGTGTTCGGAATCGCTCGGGCGGCGGATCTCTTCTACGCGGCCGGGGCCGCCGAGGTCTACCCGCAGATCGCGGGGATCCCCACGATTCCGAAGGACCGCATCGCCGACCTGGAGTCCTCTCCTCCGTCCGCAGGCGCGCTCCGCCTCGAGGCCTTCCACCCGATGGGCACCGCGCGCATGGACGCAAGCCCGGACCAGGGAGTCGTCGCGACGGACGGCGCGGTCCACGGCGCGTCCGGGCTCTACATCGCCGACGGCAGCCTGCTGCCGAGCTCCATCGGGGTCAACCCGATGATGACCATCATCGCGATGGCCTCACGCGTGGCCCGCCAAATGGCGGACCGGCTGAGCTGACGGACCGCGGAACGACGACGGCCGCCCGAAGGCGGCCGTCGCGTCAACCTCTCCTCCCTCCGGGACGCTGCGTCCCGGAAGGTACGTCTATGGACCGCTCGCCGGCGGCGGGCCGCCGCTGGGCGGCGGAGGCGGCTGGGTCGGAGGCGGAGGAGGAGGCGGTGGGCCCGCACCCGGGCCTCCGGCGCCGCCGCGGAAGCGGTCGGCCTCACCGGCGAATGACGTTCCCTCTTCCTGCATTCCCAGATAACCCCCTACAGCGATCCCCGCAGCACAGACCAGACCAAGAAAGACGCCGATCGAGAGACTTACGCTGACCTCGGGGCCACCGAACGCGTTAGAAACCGCGCCAACATCACCCCCGGGCTTATCGATGATCCGGAAGATGATCAGAACTACGGAGAGAATCCCCAGGGCGCACACGATGGCGCTCCCTGCCACCGGAAGACCAGGTTCAGCGTCAGACGCAGCGAGGACGGCCAAGCCAATCCCAGCCAACGCCGTGATTAGGAGGACGATGCTGATGAGACTGTATGCGTCCCACGCATTGACGCCAGAATCTGGAACCGAGATACCTGCGACCTTGACGCTGTACCAGTCGAAGATGAACATGATCAGGATGAGGAGGACCCCGGCTACGCCGGCGATCTTCTCACCCCGATTGAGGACGGAGAAGTCCATTTACTCTCCTCTTTGGATGACGTCCGTGGCCCGTTCAACCGGCTCAGAGGGCCCGGCCTCAGGCTGTTTCGCAGCGCGCAGCCTATACCGCGTGAGCGGCACATAGCAAGCAATGGAGCGGTTTTTGCGGGTTCATCGACGGATGTTGCAGCTCGCGTCGATGCGCAGCAGCCGGGCCACCACGTCACGATGATCGGCGACCCACCGATAGGCACGCTCGGTGGCGTGCGGAAAGGCGCGCAGCAGCGCTGCCAGCGGCCGCCCGCCGGGCAGGACGGCTAGCAGCGGCGGCGCCGCCGCGCCCGCCGAGCGAACCTCGCCGTCCACGACGAGATGCCACGAGTCGAGCCGGTGCTCGGGCGGCACCGGCGCGAGCAGGCGCTGACCCTCCTCGCTTTGGATCGCGACAGGACGCAGCCGCCGCCGTCGGTCCCAGGCGAGGATCTTGTCGAGCGACCAGCGGCAGAACCCGCAGTCGCGGTCATACAGGACTGCGTAGCTACCCGGGGTCGGAGGCATCGACGAGGCGGCCCTCGCGAGCGGCGGCCGCCCGCAGCGTGTTGGAGAGCAGCATCGCGATCGTCATCGGGCCAACGCCGCCGGGCACCGGAGTGATGGCCCCGGCGACCTCTTTCGCCGCCTCGAAGTCGACGTCGCCCACGAGGGCGTCGTCGGTGCGGTTCATCCCGACGTCGATGACCGCCGCGCCGGGCTTGATCCAATCGCCCTCGACCAGGCGCGGGGATCCCACGGCCGCCACCAGGATGTCCGCGCGCCGGCAGACCTCGGCGAGGTCCCGGGTGCGCGAGTGGCACACGGTCACGGTCGCGTGCGCGTTCAGCAACAGGCTCACCATCGGGCGGCCCACCAGGATCGAGCGCCCGACGACCACCGCCTCGGCCCCCTGGACCTGGACGTCGGCACTTGTCAGGAGCTCCATCACGCCCTGTGGCGTGCACGGGACGAGGCCGGGGCGGCCCTGGGCCAGGAGCCCCGCGCTTCCCGCAGTCAGCCCGTCGACGTCCTTGGCCGGGTCGATCGCCGCGATCACGGCGTCCTGGTCGATGCCGTCGGGGAGCGGGAGCTGGACGAGGATCCCGTCGACGCCCTCGTCGACGTTGAGCTCCCCGACCAGGGCCAGCAGCTCCTCCTGCGAGGTCGAGGCGTCCAGCCCGCGGTGGATCGAGCGCATGCCGACCTCCTCGGTGTGCTTGCGCTTGTTGCTCACATAGACGTGCGAGGCCGGGTCGTCGCCCACCAGCACCGTGGCGAGCCCGGGAACGCGGCCGTCGTGTGCGTCTGCGTACGCCTTGACGTCCTCGGCGACCCGGCCGCGGACCTCGGCTGCAACCGCCTTGCCGTCGATGATCGTCGCAGCCATCAGCTGGCCTTCTTCAGCGGCGCGTAGTCGGCCATCAGCTTGCGCTCGGTCGCGTCGGAGGAGAAGCGAACGACGATCACACCGCCCGGCTCGACCCCGGTGACCACGCCCTCGCCGAAGGTGGCGTGGATGACGTCGGCACCGACCTCGAACGCGAGCGGCACCGCGTGGGGCTGTGGCGGCTCGGGCCCGCCGAGGGCGCCGCCGAGCGCCGCGCCCCTGGCCCAGCCCGTCGGCGAGGACGTCGTCTCGCGCTCGATGAGCGTCTCGGGGATCTCGGCCAGGAACCGCGACGGCAGGTTGTAGCCGCGGCCGCCGTGCAGGCTCCGGCGGCGGGCGTAGGTGAGGTAGAGGCGCTGTCGGGCCCGGGTGACGCCGACGTACGCGAGCCGGCGCTCCTCCTCGAGGTTCCCCTCCTCGATCGAGCGCATGTGCGGGAAGACGCCCTCCTCGCAGCCGATGATGAACACCGCGTCGTACTCGAGCCCCTTCGCGTTGTGGAGCGTCATCAGTGTCGCCAGGCTCTCGTCGGCCTTGATCGAGTCCTGGTCGGAATAAAGCGAGATCTGCGCGAGGAACTCCTCGAGCGGGCCGACGTCGCTGAAACCCTCGACCGCGCGGTTGGCGTCGAACTCCCCGGCGACGCCCACCAGCTCCTGGAGGTTCTCAACTCTCCCCTCCGCCTCGATCGTGCGCTCGGACTGGAGGGCGTCCATGTACCCGGTCTCGTTCAGCACCGCCTCGAGGAGCTCCGCGACCGGCAGGCGGTCGTCCGCCGAGTCCATCCGCGCGCGCAGCGCCACCATCGTGTCGGCGAACCTGCGCACGGCCTTCTGGGCCGACGGGCCGAGCGCGGGGACGCGCTCGGCCTCGCGCATGACGTCCCAGATGTCCTGGCCGGTGGTGTTGGCGTGCGACAAGAGCCGCGCCTGGGTGGTGTCCCCGATCCCGCGGCGGGGCGAGTTGACGATCCGCGCGAAGGAAACCGAGTCCGCCGGATTCACCAGCAGGCTGAGGTAGGCGACTGCGTCCTTGATCTCGGCGCGCTCGTAGAACTTGGTGCCGCCGATCACCTGGTACGGGATCTCGAAGCGGACGAGAGTGTCCTCGAGCACGCGGCTCTGCGCGTTCACGCGATAGAAGACGGCGATTCCCTCGCGCGAGACTCCCTCCTCGCTCACGAGCCGCTCAACCTCCGACGCAACCCAGCGCGCCTCCGCATGCTCGTCGTCGTGCTCGGCGATCGTCACCGGCTCGCCACGCCCGATCCCAGTCCAGAGGTGTTTGCCGAGCCGCTCCGTGTTGTGTGCGATCACCGCGTTGGCGGCGTCGAGGATCGTGCCGGTCGAGCGGTAATTCTCCTCGAGGCGGACCACGGCGGCGTCCGGGAAATCGCGCTCGAAGTCGAGGATGTTGCGGATGTCGGCGTGCCTAAAGGCGTAGACAGACTGGTCCTCGTCCCCGACGACCGTGAGATTCCGGTGCTCACCCGCGATCAGCTGCAGCAACCGGTACTGGACTCGGTTGGTGTCCTGGTACTCGTCAACGAGGACCCACCTGAAGGCCTTCTGATAACGCTCGCGGACGTCCGGGAAGAGCTCCAGCAGGTTGACCGTGCGTACCAGCAGGTCGTCGAAGTCCATCGCGTTGGCCTCGAGCATCCGCTTTTCGTAGAGGCGATAGACGTCAGCCACGTTCTCCTCGAAGAAGGAGCTCTGCGCCTCCGCGTAGGCCTCCGGGTCGACGAGCTGGCTCTTGGCGCCCGAGATCGCGTTCTTGATCGCCCGCGGCGGAAACCGCTTCGGGTCGACGCCGGCCTCCTCGACGCAGCGCTTGATCATGCGCAGCGAGTCGGCCTCGTCGTAGATCGTGAAGGCACGCTTGTAGCCCAGGCGCTGGGCGTCGGTGCGCAGAATGCGCGCACAGGCGGAGTGGAAGGTCATCACCCACATCACCCGGGAGACGCCGCCGACCAGCCGCTCGACGCGCTCCTTCATCTCCCCCGCCGCCTTGTTGGTGAAGGTGATCGCCAGGATCTCGCTCGGCAGCGCCTGGCGAGTGGCGAGCAGGTAGGCGATCCGGTAGGTGAGGACGCGGGTCTTGCCGGAGCCAGCGCCAGCGAGCACCAGAAGCGGGCCCTCGCCGTGGGTGACCGCCTCGCGCTGCGGGTCGTTCAGTTCCGCGAGCAGGCGCTCGACCTGCGATGCGCCCGGGTCCACGCGCGCGCCAGGTGTCGTCTCCGTGGCCACCTGGCCGAGCATAGCTGCGGGTTCGGCGTGCTCTCAGCCCCCCGCCGAGGTCGGGCCCTGCTTCGGCTTCAGCTCGCGGACCTCGCCCTCGGCCGCCTTGCCGTCGAGCTCCCCAAGGCGCTCCTCGAGCCGCGAGATCCGCTCCGAAAGTGTCTTGATCGCGTCGGCCAGTGGGTCCGGCAGGTGGATCCAATCGGCGTCGGGGCCTTCGACCCTGCGGCCCTCGACGCGGACCGGGTGGCCCGGATTGCCCACAACCGTTGAGTTGGCGGGGACGTCGGAGACAACGACGGAGTTCGCGCCGACCTTCGCGCAGCTGCCCACCTCGATCGGGCCGAGCAGCTTCGCCCCGGAGCCGATCGTCACGTCGTCGGCGACCGTCGGGTGGCGCTTGCCGCGCGCAAAGCCGGTCCCGCCCAGGGTGACTCCCTGATAGAGCGTCACGCGATCCCCGATCTCGGCCGTCTCCCCGATCACGACGCCGGACCCGTGGTCGATGAAGAACTCATCGCCGATCAGCGCCGCCGGGTGAATCTCCACCCCGGTGATGGCGCGACTGGTGTACGAGATCGCCATCGGAGCGCCAGGCACGCCGGCTTCGTGGAGCGCGTGCGCGACGCGGTGGGCCAGGATCGCCTGGACGCCGGCCCAGTTCATGAGGATCTCCGCCGTCCCCACCCCGCGCGCCGCCGGATCGCGGTCGCGAGCGGAAGCCACGTCGGCGCGAATCTCGCCGAGGACGCGCTTCATCGTGCCCAAGCCGAACACGACTCGAAGGGTACGGAACGGGCTCGGCCTACTCGGGCGCGAAGAACGGCAGCGACATGTATCGCTCACCGCCGTCCGGCACGATCACCAGGACCACCTTGCCCGCGAGGTCCGCGCGCCCCGCAACCGCCAGCGCGGCCGCGATCGCCGCCCCGCCCGAGATCCCCACCAGAAGGCCCTCCCGGCTTGCGGCCGCTCGCGCCGTGTCTAGCGCCGCCTCGTCGGTGACCGGGATGATCTCGTCGATCACGGATGGGTCCAGGACCTCGGGGACGAAGCCGGCGCCGATGCCCTGGATCTTGTGCGGGCCGGGCAACCCGCCGGAGAGCACCGCTGACGTCGCCGGCTCCACAGCGATCACCTGGACCGCGGGGCGACGCTCCTTCAGCACCTGTCCCACGCCGGTGATCGTGCCACCGGTTCCGACCCCGCAGACGATCGCGTCCACCTCGCCGTCGAGGTCCCGCCAGATCTCCTCGGCAGTGGTGCGCCGGTGGATCTCGGGATTCGCGGGGTTGTTGAACTGTTGCGGCATGTAGGCGCCCCGCTCGGCCACGATGCGCTCGGCCAGCGCCACCGCCTCGTTCATCCCGCCCAGAGACGGAGTCTCGTGCACCTCGGCTCCGTAGGTGCGAAGGAGGGCCGTCCGCTCCTTGCTCATGCCCTCCGGCAGCGTGAGGACGAGGTCATACCCACGGGCGGCGCAGACCATCGCCAGCGCGATCCCGGTGTTGCCGCTCGTCGGCTCGACGATGACCGAGCGCCCGGGCTCGATCATCCCGTCGCGCTCCGCCGCGTCGATCATCGCGACGCCGATCCGGTCCTTCACCGATCCGCCGGGGCTCAGGTACTCGAGCTTCGCGACGACCTCGGCGCCGAGCCCCTCCCCCATGCGCTGCAGCACGACGAGCGGCGTATCGCCGACCGTCTGCGACGCCTCACGGGCGACCCGCGCAGCGCTCTCCGAGGTTCGCGACTCTGCCCCCACGATCGGGGTGCACGGTACCGCAACCGTTACTGGCCGCAGATGACGTATCCAGTCACGCCGGTGAGCCCGGTCGCTCCTACGCTGCCGGTGCTTCCCGTCGCGCCGGTCGCCCCCTGCGGCCGCGTGGTCGGCTCGACGCATCGGGGCGCTGCGGCCAAGGGCGGCCGCGTGGATCGCTCACTCGGTTTTCTCGTTACTCGGCCTGGGTGGGCAGACCCACATGGGGTCCTCCGTGCGCCCTACTTGTCCTGAGCCACGGTCGCCTGGAAGAGCTGGCCGCGGATCGCGCCGTTCGGAAATGCGTCCGTGTGGACGTTCACGTAATAAGCGCCCGGGTTTGCCTTGATCGCGTTTGCACGCGACGTGCTCAGGGTTTTGCAACCCGTTGACCCGGCAATGGCGCCCGTGCTCGGTACGTTCAATTGGACCGAGATCGGTCCATTCTGGCCCACCGGCGCCTTGTGGATGTGCGCTGCAATCGGGGGGCCGATCTTGACCACTTGTAGGCCGTAGCAGAGCTTCGTGCCGTTGAAAGAGGCGCTGAACGTTCCGTAGCCATCGGGGTCGCCTGCAGGAACATCGTGCTCGCCGTCGAGTTTGGCGAAAAAGGATGAGCCCGCCGGCGCTGTGCCCGAGGCCGGCAGGGCTATGACGGCGACGGTCGCGAGTGCCGCCAGGAAGATCACGGCGCCCAGCGCAGCGATACCACGTGTTTTCATCATCTCCCCTCCTATGGGTTTCCGCCGGACCCCATTTGGTTGAGGCCTGGCCGTTCACGCCAACCTACCCGCACAACGGAAAAGGGCCGTTGCCCCGCCTCCCGGCCGATCCGAACACTTCTGCTTTCACGTGAAAGCAGAAGCGATCTAGCATGGCAACCCGATCGAGGGCGCCCCGCGCGAGCGCCCTCGAATCGAGTCAGATGCGCCTCAGTCGAACGTGACCAGGCGAACCGGCAGGCTCGTGATCGCCGGCGAGGCACCCCCGGTGAAGTTGCACATCTTGATGATCGACTGGTTGTTGACAGCGACCCGGACGCCGGAGAACACGATCCCGTCGGCCACCGCACCTCGCAGCGACATCAAAACGGCATCGCCGACCTGCGAACCGGAAGTCGTGACCGAGAAGTCCCTGCAACGCCCGTTGGCCACCGCCCCGGCGGCGAAGCTGACCGAGCCGCTGACATCGGCGCCCTTGAGGTCGGTCGTCGTCAACGAGTTGTCGACGATCTCGCCACCGTCGATCGAGTTATCGGCGACCTCGGTCGCCCCGACCGCGTCGGTCGCGATCTCGCTGGAGCCAACCGAGCTGGGGCCGAGGTCGGCAGCGCCGAGCGAGTTGTCGGCGACCTTGGAGCCGTCGACCGCCGAGTCGGCGACCTTCTGGCCGGTGACTCCGCCGTCTGCCAGATCGGCGGTCTGCACGCCGCCGTCGCTGATCGTGTTGCTCGACACGGCGTCGTTG
>DASQCL010000074.1:0-2944 GCA_035634715.1 Solirubrobacterales bacterium | reverse complement strand
CGGTACTCGGCAACCTGCATCCTCGAGACGACGAGGCGCTGGATCTCGGCGGTCCCCTCGAACAACTGGTAGATCTTCGCGTCGCGGAACCACTTCTCGAGTGGCGTGTCCTTCGTCTGTGCGACGGGGCCAACCAGGTCCATGCAGGTCCGGGTCGCCCACATCGCGACGTCGCCGCCCTTGAGCTTCGACATCGAGCCCTGCCCGCCGGTCATGGGCATCCCGTTGCGGCCCATCCAGGAGGCCCGCTGGACCAGCAGCCGCGCGGCGTCGATCTCGGTGGCCAGGTCGGCGAGCCGCTGCTGGACCCCCTGCTGTTCGAGCGGAGGGCGTCCGGCGGTCGAGCTGTCGTCCAGCCAGTCGCCGACCGGGTCGGCGACGGCGCCATTGTCGAGGTAGGCGAGCGTCCACTCGTACGCCGCCTGCGCGATGCCGATCGCGGAGGCGCCGACGACCGGGCGCGTCAGCTCGAAGGTCGCGAGCGCGTTCGAGGCACGGCCGCTGGACTCTCCGGACCGGGCGCGCTCCAGCTTGCGCTCGAGCTTCTCCATCCCGCCGAGGAGGTTGTCCTGTGGGATCCGGCAGTCCTCGAGGATCACCTCGGCGGTGTGCGAGGCACGAATTCCCAGCTTGGACTCCTTCTTCCCCTGCTTCAGGCCGGGCGTGCCCTTCGGGATCACGAACGAGGCCTGGCCACGATGGGCGAGGGCCGGGTCCACGGTGGCCACGACCACATGGACGTCGGCAATCCCGCCGTTGGTGATGAAGACCTTGGTGCCGTTCAGGACCCACTCGTCCCCGTCCGGCTTGGCCGTGGTCCGCAGGCTCTTGACGTCGGAGCCCGCCTGCGGCTCCGTCACGGCGTAGGCGCCGAGCTTGATTTCATCACCGGTCCCGAAGCACTCGGGGATCCACCGTGCGATCTGCTCCGGAGTCCCGGAGGCAGCCAGCCCGGCCGCGGCGAGCATGGAGCCCGAGATCGAGAGGGCGATGCCGGCGCAGCCCCAGTGGAGCTCCTCGGCGTAGATGACGTTGAGCTGACCGTCGGGGTCGCCGGCGAGTCGCTGGAGGTGGTCGATCCCGTTGAGGCCCCACTCGCGAGCGGCCTTGAGGACCTCCCACGGAGTCGACTCCTCGGCGTCGTGCTTCGCGGCGACGGGCCGGATCACCTCGGTCGCGAACCTGCGGCAGAGGGCCTGGAACTCCCGTTGCTCGTCGCTCAGTCCGAAGTCCATCTAAACCTCCGTTGGTGGGCCCGTGCACCGGCTCCGCGGCCGCGAACCCTGCCGATAGCTCTGTCGATTGACTGGTCAGTCAACCAGTCCCAGTCTACCGGTCGTCCCACCCCGAATGAGCCTGCACGGCGCGTGTGTGAGAAGCCGGTCCTGGCGCCCATCGGGAATGGGCGCGGCTGGTTTCGAGCCCGGTCACGCCGACGCGGTTGGACTACCGTTCCCGGACCGTGTGGATGATCTGGAAGCGCCGGTTGGCGATCGGGGGGGCGGCGCTCGTGGCGCTGTGCGCCATTGGCGTGGGGGTCTACTTCCTCGTCGACGCCCTGAACAATGAGCCGAAGCAGGCTGCGCCGCCGCCCGCGCCCAAGATCGTCGTCCACACGAAGAAGGGACAGCCCAAGGCCGCGCAGGACCTCGGCTTCCCTGAGTTCGCGACCAAGAACACGACGCGCGTCGCCGGCGCCGACCCGGTGGCGAGCGCCGCGGGGGTCGCGCTCGCCGCCTTTCCCTCGACCGGCGGGGTCCCGGGCCCCGACGCGGTCTCACTCGTCGACTCGAGTGACTGGCAGTCCGGGATCGCGGCCGCGAGCCTCACCGCGCAACCGGTCAGCGCGCCGATCCTGCTGTCCACCGGCAACAGCATCCCGAGCCTCACGCAGGACGCGCTAACGGCGCTCGGCCCCGCGGGCTCAGCGGCGACCCAGGGCACCCAGGTCTTCCGTATCGGCGGCGCCGCTTCCCCGTCGGGGGTCGACGTCCAGCACGTGACCGGCAAGGACCCGGCCGCGATCGCGGCCCAGATCGACGCCCTGCGACAGAAGCTCACCGGCGCCAAGCCGGACGACGTCCTGCTGGTCAGCTCCTCCGAGCCCCAGTACTCGATGCCCGCTGCTTCGTGGGCGGCCCGATCCGGCGACCCCGTGCTCTTCGTGAACAAGGACTCGGTGCCGAAGCCCACGATCGAAGCACTCAAGCGGGACAAGGGCGCGAACGTCTACGCCCTGGGGCCGCCCTCGGCGATCTCAGACAAGGCGCTCACGAACGCCGGCAGCGCGACGTCGAACGTGGTGCGGATCGGCGACACGGACCCGGTTGCGAACGCGATCGCCTTCGCGCGCTACTCGAACGGCAGCTTCGGCTGGAACATCACCGATCCCGGGCACGGCCTGGTGATCGCCTCGGACAAGGACCCGATGGACGCCGCGGCCGCGGCCCCTCTCTCCGCGAGCGGCACCTGGGGGCCGCTCCTCATCACCGACGACGCCGCGCAGGTCCCCGAGTCGCTTCGCGGGTTCCTTCTGGACATCAAGCCGGGCTACGTGGACGACCCGACCCGGGCCGTCTACAACCACGTCTGGATCATCGGCGACCAGGCGACGATCTCGGTGGCCTTCCAGGCACAGGTCGACGATCTCGCGGAGGTCGCGCCGGTAAGGTCCGGCACTGGAGCCGGCGTGAAGCCGCCTCCCCAGCCGCCGAGTCAGACCAAGAACGGGAATTCGAGCCGATGAGAGCGCCGAGGCGATGAGCGAAGCGGAGCGACCCGATCGCCTCGCGGAGGGTCGGCGTGTGACCATCGACGACATTCGCGCCCTGGCGGGTCCGTCGACCCCCCACTTCGCTCTCCAGATCCGCAACCGCATCCGCCGCCTGATCGACGGGCTGCCCGAGGGCGATCCAGTACGGGTCGAGGGCGAGCGGCACATCGC
>DASQCL010000073.1:0-2517 GCA_035634715.1 Solirubrobacterales bacterium | reverse complement strand
CGACTCCGCCGTGGAGGTGACGGTGTTGGTGGCCGACGCCTATCCGAACTTCTCGATCTGCGGGCTGCCCTACTACCTCTTCGGCGACGTCCCTGACTGGCGTTCGCTGGCGCACCGAAGCGTGGAGAAGCTGGAGCACGCGGGAATCGAGCTCCTGCTGAAGCACCGGGTCGAGGAGGTCGACGCAACCACCCAGACCGTCGTGACCCGCGGGGGCCGTCACCGCTACGACCGGTTGGTCGTCGCCACCGGTGCAGAGCCGGTGCGTCCTCCCATCCCCGGCCTCGAGCACGAGGGGGTCCACCAGCTGCACACGATCGGTGACGCCCGCCTGCTCGACGAGGTGCTTGCGCGTGGGCCCGAGCGGGCGGTGATCGTGGGCGCCGGCTACATCGTGCTCGAGATGGCCGAGGCCCTGCGGGCGCGGGGACTCGACGTCACCCTGGTCGAGCAGCTGCCGGCCGTCCTACCGACGGTCGACCGAGAACTTGGCGAGCTCGTCCGCGAGGAGCTACAGCGGAACGGGGTCCTCGTTCTCACAGATTCGACCGTCTCGGCGATCGAGCAGGACGGCGCCCGGCTCCTGGTCATCGGAGAGCACCTGAGGAAAGAAGCCGATGTCGTACTCGTCGTCGTAGGCGTCCGTCCCTCGGTCGAGCTCGGCCGCGCAGCAGGCATTCCCCTTGGCCCTCACGGTGCGCTCCAGGTCGACCGGCGCATGGAGACCGCGCTCCCCGACGTTTTCGCAGCAGGCGACTGCACCGTTACCTACCACCGGCTCCTCGAGACCGACACATACCTGCCGCTCGGCACGACCGCACACAAGCAGGGCCGGATCGCCGGGGAGAACGCGGTCGGCGGCGATCGCCGCTACGACGGCTCTCTCGGCACCCAGGTCGTCAAGGTCTTCGAGCGCGCGATCGCCAGGACCGGGCTCCGCGACGCCGAGGCCACAGAGACCGGACTAGAGCCGCTCACGGTCGGGAGCGCAGGCTTCGACCACAAGGCCTACTACCCGCACGCGCACGAGATCGCGGTCCGCCTCACCGGAGAACGGCCGAGCGGCCGGCTTCTCGGTGCTCAGATGCTGGGCCACGTCGACGCCCAGGTCGCGAAGAGGATCGACATCGTCGCCACAGCGCTCTACTCGGGGCTGAGCGTCGATGCGATCAACGCCCTCGACCTCAGCTACACGCCGCCGTTCGGCAGTCCGTGGGACGTCGTTCAGACAGCCGCGCAGGCGTGGGAGCACGGGCGTCACGTCACGGCGAAGTAGATCGCCGCGGCCGTGCCGGCGCATCCGCAGTAGATCGCGAACGGGATCAGCGTCCGCGTCTCGAAGTACCGCATCAGGAACCGCACCGAGAGGTACGCCGTGAGCGCGGAGCAGAGCGCGCCCACGAGTGCCGGGCCTCGCACTCCGTTCCCCTGGGAGCCCGCGAGCTCGGGGAGCTTGAGAATGGCGGCCGCGAAGATGATCGGCGTGGCCAGGAGGAAGGCGAAGCGTGCCGCGTCCTTGTGCGAGAGACCGACGAGCAGGCCGCCGCCCATCGCCGCGCCGGAGCGCGAGAAGCCCGGGATGAGCGCGATCGACTGTGCCGCGCCGACAGCGCCGGCTTGCCCCCATCCGACTGTCCGGGCGATCCGGGTGTCATCGTCCTCCGCGACCACCGGCGCCCGTCGCCGCAGCAGCTCGGCGCCGTAGAGCATCAGGCCGTTGAGGGCGAGGAAGATCGAGGCGTACTCCGGCGAGGCGAAGAGCTTCCGCAGGTAGTCCTGGAGCAGGAGCCCGAGGATCCCGGCCGGGATCGTCCCGATTACGAGCAGCCAGCCCAGCTTCGCGTCGGCGTCGCCGGCGATCTCACGATCACGGAGCGAGCGGCCGAGTCCCTTCACGATCCGCACCCAGTCGTGCCAGAAGAAGCCGAGGAGCACGATCGCAGTCGCAAGGTGCAGCGCCACGAGAAAGGTGAGGAAGTAGGACGCGTTCTGGTGGATGTTCCAGCCGAAGAGGCTGGGGAGGATGACGCTGTGCCCCAGGCTCGAGACGGGGAATAGCTCGGACACGCCCTGGAGCAGCCCAAGGATCGCGGCCTGGAAGTAGGTGATCGGGTGCACTCAGCCGGCGTCGGGCGCCTGCGCGGCGCTCTTCTTCGGGCCCGAGTTGAACCAGGCGAAGGCGAAGCACGCAAGCCCGACGAGGAAGGCGGCGATGCCGTGCTTCACGTGGTGATGGTTCGATCCCGCCTCATGACCCGGGAAGAATGACGGGAGGGACCTAGCCGGCTCGGCCCAGTAGACGACGGCGATGGCGACGAGCACAGTGCCCAGGATGAGGGCCAGCACCACGAGCAGCTTGCGATGGCGCGCGAAGGCGTCTTTGGCAGCCACGTCCGGGAGTTTTAGCTGACCGGGTGTGAGGCGTCGGTGAACTCGCGGAACTCGGCCGTCAGCAGATAGGCGGTCTGCTCGCCAATGTCGACCGCGCGGTCGCCGATCCGCTCGATCGTCCGGGCG
>DASQCL010000072.1:0-16664 GCA_035634715.1 Solirubrobacterales bacterium | reverse complement strand
AGATCGGCATGGTCTTCCAGCGGCCCAACCCGTTCCCCACCATGTCCATCCGGGACAACGTGCTGGCAGGCGTGAAGCTGAACAACAAGAAGATCTCCAAGGGCGAGGCCGACGTCCTGGTGGAACGCTCGCTCAAGGGCGCCAACCTCTGGAACGAGGTGCACGACCGGCTGTCCAGCCCCGGAATGAGCCTCTCCGGCGGCCAGCAGCAGCGCCTCTGCATCGCCAGGGCGCTAGCGGTCGAGCCCGACGTGCTGCTGATGGACGAGCCGTGTTCGGCCCTCGACCCCGTCGCCACACTCAAGATCGAAGAGCTGATCGGCCAGCTCAAGGACAGGGTCACGATCGCGGTCGTCACCCACAACATGCAGCAGGCGGGCCGCGTTGCCGACACGACGGCCTTCATGCTGAGCGGAGAGCTTGTCGAGATGGGCCCGACGGAGAAGATGTTCACCAACCCCGACGACTCCCGCACCGAGGAGTACGTGACAGGGAAGTTTGGCTGATGGAGCTCCAGCCAAGGCACGAGTACCGGGAGGAGCTGGCGAAGCTCGAGGAGCGTGCCCTGGACGGGCTCGACCTCGTCGTGGCGTCCCTCGACCGGACCATCGAGGCCGTTCAGCACCAGGACATCGAGCTCGCCGAGCTGGTGGTCGCCGACGACGACATCATCGACGGCCGCTATCTGGAGGTCCACCAGTCGATTCTGGCCCTGTTCGCGACCCAGGCTCCCGTGGCCACGGACCTGCGCCTGATCGCGGCGCTGCTCCACGTGATGAAGAACATCGAGCGGATGGGCGACCAGTGCGTGAACATCGCGAAGCTGATCCCGATCGCCGGGCACGAGCCGCCCGCGGACGAGCGTCTGATCAAGAACCTCGTGACGATGGGCAACGCGACCCGGGCCGAGATCCGGCAGGCGAAGGCGGCGTTCGCCGAGCGCAACGTCGATATGGCGCGGGACCTCGTCCGCCAGGACGACGTGGTCGACAACCTGAACAAGGAGTGCTTCCAGCTCGCCCTGGAGATCGGGGACGATGCCGACCGCCGGGAGTGGGCGATGACGATGCTGCTCGTCGCGCGCGCCATCGAGCGGATCGGGGACAACGCCGTCGACGTCGGCGAGCAGGTCGCATTCGTCGTGACGGGACTGTTCCGGGAGTTTGAGGATGCCTCACATCCCGAGGCGCCCTTCATCGAGCCGCAGCCGTCGCCGTAAAGTGCAGCATTGATCGAGCGGCCTAATGGGGCGAGCGGAGGCCCCATCCGTACGGTCTGAGAAGATCGACCAGATTCCTCGGTAATGCTGTGCGCGGCAATTGACATTGGCTCCAACACAACCCGCGTGCTCGTTGCCGAACCGCAGGACGGGCAGCTTCGGAAGGTCATGGAGCAGCGCGCGTACACGCGCATCGGCAAGGCCTCGCAGCACGACGGCGCGATAGATCTCGCGAAGATCGACGAGGTCGCCGAGGTGGTCGCGACCCAGGTGCGCCTCGCTCAGGAGATCGGCGCCCAGGCGATCCGCACGGTCGCCACCGCGGCGATCCGCGAGGCGGCAAACCGCGACGAGATCGTGTCCGAGATCAACCGGGTGGCTGGTGTCGACGTCGAGATCCTCAGCGAGCACGAGGAGGGGCGCCTGGCTTTCATCGGCGCGACCAAGACCCTGGGTCATCCGGTCGACGGGGACATCGCGGTGGTGGACGTCGGCGGTGGATCGTCGGAGGTGGTTCTGGGAAGCATCGCCGACGGCGTCTCGGCCGTCCGGTCCTTCAAGATCGGCTCCGGATCACTGGCGGACGACTTGCTGACGAAGGACCCGCCGTCCCCATCCGAGATCCGCCGGCTTCGCGACGCGATCGAGGACTTCTTCGCCGACGTCGAGTTCGAGCGCCCCGACCAGGCCGTCGCCGTCGGGGGCAGCGCGACCTCGCTCCGGGCGCTCGTGGGCACGGTTCTGGAGTACGAGACGCTCGAGCGGGCGGTCCGGGTGCTGACCGGCGGCCCGATCGACGACGTCGCCAAGCGCTTCGAGCTCGATCCCCGGCGGGTGCGGATCCTTCCCACCGGAGTCCTGCTGCTGGAGAAGCTCTCGGAGCTCCTCGGCCAGCCGCTTCAGATCGGCAAGGGCGGCCTGCGCGAGGGCGTGATCCTCACGCTGCTGAACGGCGCCAGCAACGGGGCACCCAAGGCCCTCGCTGCCTAGTCACCCCGGGATGGGGACGACCGAGGGCAGGTGGCTACGGCGGGCGACGGAGGACGATGGCGCCGCGTGCGCCGCGATCTACGCGCCGTACGTCACCGATACAGCGATCAGCTTCGAGACGGAGCCACCGTCTCCGGCCGAGATGGCGGTGCGGATCGAGGCTGCGTCACGGCGGCACGCGTGGATCGTGCTCGAGGACGCGGAGAGCGTCATCGGGTACGCGTATGGCCTCCCGTTCCGGCCGAGGGCGGCGTACGACTGGACCTGCGAGGTCAGCGTCTACATGGAGATGGGCCGTCGGCGCACGGGCGGGGGTCGAACCCTGTACACGGCCCTGCTGGCCCGCTTGGCTGAACGTGGATTCCACCTGGCCGTTGCCGGGATGACGTTGCCGAACGACGCCAGCGTCGCGCTCCATCGCGCGCTCGGCTTCGAGCCGGTGGGCGTCTATCGCCAGGTCGGCTTCAAGCACGGACGCTGGCACGACGTCGCTTGGGTGCAGCGCCTCCTCGGTCCGGAGACGCGGTCGTGATGATTCAAATGGGGGTGACGCCGATGGTCCGAGCGCGCCGCCGTCCTCAGCGCCAGCGACGATGGCGCCGCAGCCGGCGAAGACGAGGGCGCAGCCGGCGAGGCTCGGCGAGGGCCCTGCGGCCGAGGTCAGGCCGCGCCACTGCCTCGCTCTTGGGGTGCCAACTCCTCGAGGAGCGAACGGACCCGGTCTCCGATCTCGTCCCGTATCCGGCGGACGGTCTCGAGGTCCTTGCCCGCAGGGTCCTCAAGCTCCCAGTCCTCGTAGCGCTTGCCGGGATAGATCGGACAGGCGTCGCCGCAACCCATCGTGATCACGACGTCCGCGGCCCTGACCGCATCGTCCGTCAGCGGCTTGGGGAACTCCTTCGAGAGATCCACGCCGACTTCTGCCATCGCCGCGACGGCAACGGGGTTGATCTCGTCGGCAGGGTCCGACCCGGCGGTCCGGACGTTGACGCGCCCCCTCGCCAGCTGCTCCAGAAGCCCGGCTGCCATCTGGCTTCGCCCCGCGTTGTGGACGCAGACAAAGAGGACCTCAGCCGCTTCCGCCGTCATGGCTCGAGAATAATCCATTGACATACGTGATTTCAATTGATATATCTGAATAGATGGCCGTCGATCTGGAGCTGTCTCCCAAGCAGAAGCGACCCGCGGGGCAGCCGTGCTGCGAGCCGGTCGTCTACCCGGACGTCGAGCGTCGCGAGGCGGGGCGAATGGCCCGCGTTGCGAAGGCGATCGGTGATCCGATCCGGCTCCAACTCGTCGACGTGTTGCGAAAGCACGCAGGCAAGGTATGCGTGTGCGAGCTGGTGCCCCTGTTCGACCTCTCCCAGCCGACGGTCTCGCACCACCTCAAGGTGCTCCGCCAGGCCGGGATCGTCGGCTCGGAGCGGCGCGGCCTCTGGGCGTACTACTACGTCAACCCGGAGGGCCTGGACGAGCTGAGCGCATGGTTGAGGTAGAGCGCGCGATCATCAGGGCCCGCCTGCCGATATGACCACCGCCGAGATCCAGCTCAACGACCCACAGACGCTCTACCGGCGCTGGGAGGACCAGCAGTGGAGCCCGTTCGACATCGACCTGTCCCGGGACCGGGAGCAGTGGCCGCAAATGAGTGACGAGGACCGGAGCCTCATCTACTGGGCGCTCTCCTCGCTGATGGTTGCCGAGGAGCGGATCACGACCAAGTTCTCGGGCCTCGTCGCCGCATACGGCAGCGAGGAGGAGGCCACGTTCCTGGCGACCCAGCAGGTCGACGAGGCGCGGCACATGCAGTTCTACGCGCGCTTTCGGGACGAGGTGGTCGACGCCCCGGCCGTGATCTCGGCTCACGTGGCGGCCGCCCGCGAGCAGGTGTCGCCGGCGTTCCGCAAGATCTTCGACGAGGCGCTTGTCGAGGCGCACGAGGCGCTGGTCGCAGCGCCCGGGGACGTCGCAGCCAAGGTCCGGTTCGTGACGATCTACCACCTGATCCTGGAGAGCACGCTCGGCCTCACGTCGTTTCGCTTCATCACCCGATACCTCGAGCGGGAGGAGCTGCTGCCCGGGTTCGTCGAGGGCTACTCGAAGATCCACCACGACGAGACCCGGCACATCGGCTACGGCGTCTGGTTCCTGCGGGAGGCGGTCCGCGAGGATGAGGATGCGGCGGACACGATCCGGGCCACTCTCGGGGAGCTGATGCCGGTCGTCGCCGAGTCCCTCACCCCTCCCGACCGCGAGACGGACACGGACTGGGACGCACTCGGCGCCGGCTCGGCCGAGATTCGCGAGTTCGCGCTCGACGGGTTGACCCGCCGGCTCGAGATCATCGGAGCCCCGCTCTAGCTAGATACCTTGGGGACTCGCTGTCTGCCGACCCCGGCGCCGGCGCTAAGGTGACGTGGTGGCGAAGGCGCGGCCGATCGAGGGGCTCCGGGCGGAAGAGCCGTACGCCGCCGCGGCGGCGAAGGTGGTCGCCGTCCGGGCCCGCGAGCTCGCCGATCACTCCCGGAACGTCCTCGACACCGACGACATCGAGCGGGTCCACGACATGCGCGTGGCCAGCCGCCGCCTACGGGCCGCCCTCGAGATCTTCGAGCCTTGCTTTCCTGAGGCCCAGCACGAGGAGGCGCTGAGCGAGGTCAAGGCCGTCGCCGACGCGCTCGGGGAGCGCCGCGACGCGGACGTGACGATCGCGGCGCTGGAGCAGTTCACGGAGAACCTCGCCGCCCCCGACCGTCGGGGCGTCGCCAGCCTCATCGCGCGGGTTCGCGTCGAGCAGGCCGAGGCGAACGACCGGCTCGAGGCGTTCGTGCAGGCCCTGCACCTGGCGGCGCTAAGCGAGCGGCTCTCAGAGCTCGCGGTGGAGGCTGAAGGGGTCGCCGCCGAGGACCCGGCGTGAAGGCCCGGCGCGTCAAGAAGCTGGAGCCGCGTGAATCGCTGGCGGAGAATGCCGCGCGCATCGTCGTCGTTCGCCTGGATGAGATGCGCTCACTGGCGCCGAAGGCCCTGAAGCCGGAGGGCGTCAAGCAACAGCACGACATGCGCATCGCCGCCAAGCGGCTGCGCTACGTGCTCGAAGCAACGGAGTTCTGCTTCGGCCGCACCGGCGAGGTGGCCCGCCGGCGGGCTGGCGACCTCCAGGGGATCCTCGGAGAGCTCCATGATTGCGACGTCATGCTTCCCCGGGTCGAGCGCCATCTCGGGGACCTACGCGACGCCGACGCGGATGCGGTCCGCAGGCGAGCGGGCGAGGCCGACGACCTCGACCCCGCGCTGGCCGCCAGGGCGCCGCATCGGACTTCCTACCGCGGCCTGGAGACCCTGATTGTCTATCTGCAGGCTCGCCGCCGGCTGCTCTTCGACCGGTTCCGGGAGTTCTGGACGGACCAGGAGCGCGCCGGCAGCTGGGACCGGCTCGAGCGGTCCGCCCAGCGCCGCCTCGAGGAGGCGCGCGAGCGCCGCCACGCCGCGAAGCGGGCCGAGCGCGCGCGTCGGGAGCTCGAGGAGGCCGAGCGCGCGGAACGGCAGGCCGGACTGCGCGCCGCGGCGGCGGCCGAGGAGCTCAGGCGTGCGAGGAGGACCGCTGGGCCGAAGCCCACCCCGCTCCGGCAGCGCCAGCCCACCACCCAACGGCAGCGCCAGGCCGCCCCGGCACAGCAGCGCCAGCAAGCAGCGCCACCGCCGCGTCCAGCCGCGCCGGCCGCGCTTCCGCCGGCAGGCGTCGAGGCGCGCGAAGCAGAGCGGTCCAACGGGGGCGAGGTCCCTCGGGGGGACGGCGGTTGAGAGTTTGCGCCGGCTGCCGATAGTTCTGGCGGGCGGGCTTGTGGCGGCCGTGCTCGTGACCGGCACCGCGGCCGGTCACGTCAAGTTCGTGAAGGGCTCGGCCGGGCTCGGCGATCCCTACTTCCCGCAGGCGGGGAACGGGGGCTACGACGCCCGGCACTACGCGATCGAGTTTCGTTACAAGCCGAAGTCGAACTTCATCAGGGCGCGGACGAAGATCCTCGCGACCGCGACCGAGAACCTCTCGCGATTCGACCTCGACTTCAGGCACCTGGGGATCACCAGCCTGCGTGTGAACGGGAAAAAGGCCTCGTTCAAGCGCAAGGGCCAAGAGCTCAAGATCACGCCGCGCCAAGGCCTGCACAAGGGCAAGCCGTTCACAGTCCAGGTGCGGTACCGGGGCCACCCGCGCCCGGTGACCGATCCTGACGGCGCCGCGGACGGCTGGATCCCCACGGACGACGGCGCGTTCGTCGCGAGCGAGCCCCAGGGGGCGCCGAGCTGGTTTCCCTGCAACGACTATCCGACCGACAAGGCGACGTACGCGATCCAGGCCACGGTGCCGAAGGGCAAGACCGTGGTCTCCAACGGGGCGCTTGTCAGTCGCGCCACCCACGGCAAGCACACGACCTACAAGTGGCGCGAGGGATCACCCATGGCGACCTACCTGGCGACGGCGACGTCGGGCAAGTTCGACGTGACCCGGTCGAAGGCCGACGGGATCCCTTCCTACGACGCCGTCGATCCGCGCGAAGCGCAGGCCTCCGTGGAGCCGCTGGCGCAGATCCCGGCGATCCTCCGCCTGTTCGGCCCCCGCTTCGGCGCGTACCCCTTCGGCAGCACCGGCGCCACGGTCGACCACGCCCCGGGCGTCGGCTACGCGCTGGAGACGCAGACCAGGCCGCTCTACGAAACGGCGCCCAATGCGCTCACGGTCGCACACGAGATCGCCCACCAGTGGTTCGGCGACTCGGTCTCGCTGAAGCGCTGGCGCCAGATCTGGCTCAACGAGGGCTTCGCCACGTGGGCGGAGTGGATGTGGCAGGAGCACGAGGGCGGCAAGAACCTGAGCAAGCGGTTCGCCGAGCTGTACTCGACGCCGGCCAGCAACAAGAGCTTCTGGAACCCGCCGCCGGGCAACCCCGGCGGCGCGAAGAACCTGTTCGACGGGACGATCTACGTGCGCGGCGGGATGACCTTGGAGGCGCTACGGGAGGAGGTCGGGACGCAGACGTTCTTCCGGATTCTCAAGGACTGGACGCGCGACCACGCTTACGGCAACGCCGGGACGGAGGGGTTCATCAAGCTGGCGGAGGCCGACAGCGGCATGGACCTCGGCCACTTCTTCGACGAGTGGCTGTTCAAGAAGGGCAAGCCGAGGAACTGGGGGAGCTCAGCGCTCCGTCAGGATCACGTCGCGGCCCGAGGGACTAATGCTCCAGCTTCCGCGGCGCCAGCGCACCTGGGTGCCATCCGCCAGCTTCGCCTGAGCCCGCCCGCCCCGCGGGCTGCCCCATAGGGTCGCCTCCAGCGGGCGATCGGCCTCGGCCTCGTACCCAAGCCCGGCGGCCACGTGCTCGGCCGGGTAGGTGACCACGAGCGCGCCCTTCCGCACCCAGAAGGGGATCCGATCGACCGGCGCGGAGACCAGGACGTCGCGACCGCCGGCGTGCGCCGCGCCCGTCCGCGGCTCGATCCACTCGCCCGGGGGCAGGTAGGCCATGCGCTGCGTCGCTCCCTCCTCCACCACCGGCGCGACCCACAGCGACGGCCCGAACAGGTACGAGTCGCCCACGGTCCATCCCCGGGGATCCCGCGGATCGACGAGGCAGAGCGGGCGGATGATCGGCAGGCCCGTGCGCGCCGCGGTGGCGGCCGCCGCTCGGATGTACGGAACGAGCCGCTCGTGGAGCAGGACGTATTCGCGGTAGGTGTCGAGCGTGTGGTCGTCGTAGCGCCAGGCCTCCTGTTCGAAGCGGCCATGCGCCTGCATCAACGGCGTGAAGCAGCCGAACTGGACCCATCGCAGCAGGAGTTCCCGCGGACAGCGCTCGACGAGACGGCGGCCGAGATAGCCGCCGACGTCGTGGGACCAGTTCGAGAAGCCGCTCGCGGCGGCGGTGAGCGTCGCCGTCACCAGGGCCCGCAGCGACCACCAGTCAGACGCCTGATCGCCGCCCCAGGTCAAGCCGGTCCCCTGCTGCCCGCTCCACCCGCTCCGGCCGAAGAGGACACCGGTGCCGGGATGTGACTCATCGAGGGCGCGCTGCATGGTGCGCCGGTAGAGGTCACCGTACGCCCACGCGGCCTCGGCGCCGGTGCGGCCGTCGGCGAGCCTTGCGTCGGGAGGCATGTAGTAGCCCTCGCCGTCGTCGGCCTTGACGCCCTCGATGCCAAGGTCCAGCGCCCGCTGCGCCTGCCTGCGCCACCAGCGTCGCGCCGCCGGCGAGGTGAAGTCGACCAGCGATCCCGTCCCCATCCACCACTTCCCGACCCAGGGGCGCCCGTCCCGGTCGCGGACGAAGTGGCCGCCGAGGGCGCCGTCCGCGTAGTTGTCCGCGGGGCGCGCATGGAGCCGCTCGGACTCGATCCCGGGCGGGCGCTGGCCGTCGACGGACTCCAGGTTGACCCAGGGCGTCACCCATACCACGGTCCGCACTCCGGCCTTCCTGAGCCTTGCGATAAGCCCGCTCGGATCGGGGAACTGGTGCGGGTTGAAGCGCCAGGTGTTGTATTGCGTCTCCCACGGCGAGTCGAGCACGATCGCGTCGAGGGGCAGGCGGTTCTCGAGGTAGCCCTCGAGGTCCTCGTCGACGTCGCGGGCGTGCGCGTAGACGTCGCGGCTCTTCCAGTGGCCGTATGCCCACTCGGGGAGCAGCATCGGGAACCCGGTGAGGCTCAGGTAATGGCGCAGCCGAGCTGCGGGCGTCGGATCGGTGAGGAAGTGCAGGCGAAGCGGCCCCGCGGCGGCCCGCTGGGACGCCGTCGGCTCCTCCGTGAGGTCGAGCTCCGTGCCGGCGCCCCAGGTCTCCATCCACAGGCTCCAGCCGGCGCTCGAGACGAGCCAGGGCGCCGGCGCGCAGTCGCCCTGCGGGATCCCGCCCTCGGCCAGCATCTCGTCGGGGCAGTCCGGGCCGGTGTAGCGGCGGTCTGCCCCGAGGACGACGTTCCGGCCGCGCTGGTCGAACGTCGCACCATGGCGGGCCCCGAGGCCGGTCAGGTGCTCGTCGGCACCGCTCGCCCAGGTGGCCCCGAGCCGCAGCTCGGTACCCGCGCTCCGGTCCGCCCCGAACTCGATGGTCACCCGCTCGTCCGCGGTCAGGGCGACCTCGAGTCCGAAGCGATGCCCACCGTCCAGCGCCCCGGCGATCGTCACCACGTCGAGCTCGGCCAGCCTGACCTCCACGCATGACGCGGCCAGTTCCGGGCCGCGCTGCTCCTCCAGGAGCACCCCCTCGGTCAGGTGGATCAGGTGGTCGCCCCCCTCGAACGGCCTACTCCAGGGACGGAGGAAGGAGATGATCGGCCGCCCGGCGCGCCGGATATCGACGGTCAGGGGCTCGAGGGTCACCTCGACCTCGACCGCACCGCGCGCGAGGGCCAGGGTGTTGCTCCTCGCTAGCGGTGAAGCCACCGTATGACCTTCGCCAAGCGGGGGCGCCTTTCGGTTGCCATCCCGTTAACCACTGATGAGTACCGTGGGAGCCGTGGAGAAGCCTGGTCACGGGGCGGAAGCGCGCGGCAGTGGGGCAAGAGCCTTGCCTTCTTCACCACTAGTTCACCGAGATCGCCCCAGACGCTGCGAGTCTCGCGCCGTTGGGGGTTGAGATCGAGCGGAAGTTCGTCGTACCGGACCCGCCCCGGGACCTCGAGCGGCATGCCTCGCAGCAGATCGACCAGGGGTATCTGGTGGTCAGCGGCGACGCCGAGGTACGGATTCGCTCCCTCGGGGACGAGAGGTTCCTCACGGTGAAGAGGGGATCGGGAATGGAACGCGCCGAGCTGGAGATCGAGATCAGCGATCCGCAGTTCCAGGCGCTATGGAAGCTGATGGAGGGCAGGCACGTCACCAAGCGCCGTTTCTACCTTCCGCTCGGGACATTGACCGCCGAGGTCGACATCTACGGCGGCGAGCTGGACGGCCTCATAACGGCCGAGGTCGAGTTCAAGTCGATGGACGCCGGCGAGCGCTTTGAGCCGCCCGAGTGGTTCGGCGCAGAGGTCACCGATGACGATCGGTTCGCGAACCAATCGCTCGCCCAGGCCGCGAGGCCACCCGAACCGGCGCCCTGACGCCGCCCACGCACGAGGTTCACAGACCCTTCACCACCCATTCTTCGCTGCTTAACGCGGAGAAGCCCTCCGACCCCGAATCTGGTGGACGACAAGTCAACTAGTGAGGGAGCAACGATGATTCCCAGCAACGGTCGGGCCGCGATGTCTCTCGCGGAGGTGAGGATCGGCAGCGGCGCCAGGGCGGACATGCACTGCCACTCGACGGCGTCGGAGGCGGCGAAGCTCGGCATTCAGCGCAGCGTCGGGCTGCCGGAGTGCGCGACGCCGCCCGAGGAGGTCTACGAGCTCGCGAAGCGCCGCGGCATGGACTTCGTGACGATCACGGACCACGACACGATCGACGGCTGCCTCGAGATCGCGGACCGCGACGACGTGTTCGTCTCCGAGGAGCTGACCACCTGGTTCGCCGGCGAGCCCCAGGCGGTGCACGTCCTCTGCTACGGCATCGACCCGGCCGACCACGAGCACCTGCAGGCTCACGCCGCCAATGTCGAGGAGTGCGCGGCCTATCTGCACGAGCGGGAGATCACCTGCGCGCTCGCGCATCCGTTCTTTGCCGTCGCCGCGCCGCTCGGCCCGCGCCACCGGAGGCGCCTCGCCGAGCTGTTTCCGGTGTGGGAGGTCCGCAACGGATCTCGAGCGCCGGAGCTGAACATGCCGGCGGCGGTCTACATCGAGACCCACGGCGGTACGGGCGTCGGCGGGTCTGACGATCACGCCGGCGTCGACATCGGGCGGACGTGGACACTGACGCCCCCAGCGTCGACGCCGGAAGAGTTTCTGGCCAGCGTGCGGCGCGGCGACGCGTCGGCCCAGGGCGCGCAGGGAAGCGCCGCCAAGTGGGCCCACGCGGCGCTGGCGCTCGCCACGCGGGCGCTGCTGCGCGAGAGCGACTCACGGCCGGGCGCCGTGGGCACGCTCAATCCCGATGCGGTCCTGCGCCTGGCCGAGCGGGTTGTGAGCGACGGCAACGAGCGCGGGGGGAATCTCTCGGACAATCTCGGTCCGGAGGCCGCGCGCGACCTGCTGTGCGGATGGCTGGAGAGCGTCGGTCTGGCCCAGGCGGAGGGCCCGGAGGCGCTGGTCGAGCTGATGCAGCGCGACGACTTCAGCCACTCGGAGTTCTACCGCCGCGCCCGTCGCCGCCACGAGCGCGAGCTCGACGCGGCGGTGAAAAGGGTGTCGGATGCCGCGACCGCCCGCGATGGCTACCTGGAGGCCGCGCGAGGGCTGTTCGAGGCCTGCATCCCGGTGGTCCCGTACGTGCCCGCCATCGCGTTTCTCGGCAGGGAGCGGGCGAGGCTCGCGGCGGGCGACGGCGATGTCCGCCGAGTGGCGCTGGTGATCGACGCCGCCGGCTCGATGCACGGGGTGGCTCACACGATCGAGCGGATCCGGGAGAACGAGGTTCCCGGCTTCGAGGTGGACGTGATCGGAACCGACCCGCGGGTCGACCGGCGCCTGCCGGCCGTCGCAGAGGTCGACGTCCCCTTCTATGCCGGCCTGCGGGTCGGAGTGCCCAGCGTCCCCGAGCTGACCGAGACGCTGAGCAGCCCGGCGTACGACCTCGTCCACGTCGCATCGCCCGGCCCGGCGGGGGTGGGTGCCATGGCGATCGCCCGCATCGCGGGCACGCCGTTGATCGGCAGCTACCACACGGAGCTCGCGGCCTACGCCGCGATTCGAAGCGGAGACGCGCGCCTGGAGGCCGGCGCCCGCGCGGCGCTTGGCCTCTTCTACGGCCAGTGCTCGGTCGTCCTCTCGCCGAGCCCATCCGCCGACCAGTCCCTCGTCGCCCTCGGGATCGACCGTGATCGGATCGCCCGCTGGGCCCGCGGGGTGGACATGGCCCTCTACGACCGGGGGCTCCGCGACCCGGACGCCTACCCCGGGGAGGTCAAGGTGCTCTACGCAGGCCGCCTGACCAACGAGAAGGGCGCCGACCTGCTCGCCGACACCTTCCTACGGGCGCGCAAGCGTGACCCGCGCCTGCACCTGCTGCTCGCGGGCGGCGGCCCGGAGGAGGACGCCCTGCGGGCGCGGCTGGGAGAGCACGCGACCTTCCTCGGTTGGCTGGGCCGCGAGGAGCTCGCCAAGGCCTACGCCAGCGCCGACGTCTTCCTCTTCTGCTCGCGCACCGACACCTACGGGCAGGTGATCCTGGAGGCGCAGGCCAGCGGCCTGCCGGTCGTCGCAGTTGCCGAGGGAGGCCCGTTGTCGCTGATCGCGGACGGCCACACCGGGTGGCTGTGCCCACCCGACGCGGAGTCGCTCGCCGGCGCCGTGGCGCAGCTCGCGGCCTCTCCGTTCATGCGCGAGCGGATCTCGCGAGGGGCGCTCGCCTCGGTCCGGGGACACACCTGGGAGGCGGCCCTGCGCGAGCTCGCCGCGGGTTACGAGGTCGCGCTCGGAGGCGCCGGACGATCCGGTTCATGGGCTCCGAGGCTGATCGCCGCGTGAAACACGCGCCGGTAGCATGATCGCTACCTACGGATGGAGCCTTCCGACGTACAGTCAACCGCTGCTGAGACCGTCGAATCGGTAGCGCCGCAGCGGGCGCCAGGCCCCCTCGACCTCGAGGACCCGTCCCTTTACTTCAATCGCGAGCTCTCCTGGCTCGACTTCAACGACCGGGTCCTGCAGCTCGCCGAGGACCCGTCGGTTCCGCTCATGGAGCGCGTCAAGTTCTGCGCGATCTGGGAGTCGAACCTCGACGAGTTCTACATGGTCCGGGTCGCGAATCTCCACGATCAGCTCGAGGCCGGCCTGGACGTTCGCGCAGCCGACGGCATGGGCCCGTCCGAGCAGATCGACTCGATCCGCCAGCTCGTCATCGGCCAGCGGGAGCGCCTCACGCGCTGCATCGAAGAGGACCTCCGTCCGGCACTGGCCGAGCACGGGATCAGGGTCATCTCGCCACGGCAGGCCGACGCGGAGGAGCGCGCCGAGCTCGACCGGATCTTCGAGAGCAGCATCTTCCCGGCGTTGACCCCGCTTGCGATCGGCCTCGGGCGGCCGTTCCCCTACATCTCGAACCTGTCTCTGAGCCTGGCGGTGATCCTCCACGATCCCGATCAGGGCACCGAGGTCGTCGCTCGCGTCAAGGTGCCGAAGGAGCTGCTCGGCCGGTTCGTCGCGATGGGCGACGGCGGGCGGACGCTCGTCCCGCTGGAGGACGTGATCGCGGCGCACCTCCCGTCCCTGTTCCCGGGGATGGAGGTCATCGACTACGCCTTCTTCCGCGTCACCCGCGACACCGACTACGACATCTCGGACGAGGCCGACGACATGCTCCAGGCGGTGGAGGAGGAGCTTCGCCGTCGCCGGTTCGGGGAGGTTGTGCGCCTCGAGGTCGAGCCAACGATGAGCGCCCGTCTCAGAGATCAGCTGAAGACGGCGCTGAAGATCGACGAGCGGCAGCTGTACGAGTCCGGCGGCCTGCTCGACATGTCGGACCTGTGGGACGTGTACGGGATCGCGGGCTTCGGCGAGCTTCGCGACCCCCCGTTCAACCCCGTCACCAAGCCCCGCCTCCGCGGCGAGGACGAGCAGGACGCCGATCTCTTCGCGGTCTTGCGCGAGGGAGACGTCCTCGTGCATCACCCCTATGACTCGTTCGTCACCTCAGTGGAGCGATTCGTCAAGCAGGCTGTTCGGGATCCGGACGTCCTCGCGATCAAGCAGACCGTCTACCGGACGAGCGCCGACTCGCCGCTGGTCCCCTCGCTGATCGAGGCGGCCGAGGCCGGCAAGCAGGCGGTGTGCATGGTGGAGCTCAAAGCCCGCTTCGACGAACGGGCGAACATCCGCTGGGCGAAGAAGCTGGAGCAGGCGGGCGTGCACGTCGTCTACGGACTGCCCGCACTGAAGAGCCACGCCAAGTGCATCCTGGTCGTCCGGCGCGAGGGCACGGGGGTTCGCTACTACGCGCACATCGGCACCGGCAATTACAACCCCAAGACGGCGAAGCTCTACACCGATTTCGGACTGTTCACGGCCGACGCGGAGATCGGCAACGACATCGCCGAGATGTTCAACTACATGACGGGCTACTCGCGGCCACGGGACTACCGCAAGGTCCTCGTCGCGCCGTTCAACCTCTTCGAGGGAATCATCGGCGAGATCGAGCGGACCATCGAGTCTCACTCCGCGGACCATCCGGCCCGCATCCGCCTGAAGATGAACTCACTCCTCGACGCGGCGAGTATTCAGGCCCTTTACCGCGCCTCCCAGGCGGGCGTCGATGTCCAGCTCAACATCCGCGGCATCTGCGCCCTGCGCCCCGGCGTGCCTGGGATCTCGGACAACATCCAGGTCGTCTCGGTCGTGGGCCGCTTCCTTGAGCACTCGCGGATCTACTGCTTCGAACGCGCCGGCGAGCCGGAGCGCGTGTTCATGGGCTCGGCCGATCTGATGCCGCGCAACCTCTACAACCGGGTGGAGCTCGTCACCCCGGTGCAGGACGCTCGCATCCGCGCGCAGATGCTGGAGGCGCTCGAGCGCTGCCTCGCGGACAACACCAACGCCTGGGTGCTCGGTGCGGACGGCGTCTGGCGCCGCCGCCACCCGAACGGTGAGCCGCACAACGTCCAGCGCGAGATGATGGAGCAGGCCGAGCTCCGAGCCTCAGAGCCGGCTCTTTAGCGCCGTTATCGCCTCGGGCTGCGGGCGTATCGCACGGCGGTACCGAGGGCAGTACTCCCGATCGAGAATGCAGTTAGTACCCCGAGACGCTCGACGTCTCGGTACCTGCCCCTGGGCGCCGCGTCACACTGCAACCGATGGCGGAGAAGCACACCCCGTACGGCTGGTGGATCGAGGAGGCCGGGATGCCCGAGCCGCGGCCACCGCTCGCCGGGGACGTCGATGCCGACGTCGTTGTGGTCGGCGGCGGGTACACCGGCATGTGGACCGCCTGGTTCGTCTCGGCGCTCGAGCCCGAGGCGCGGGTCGTCGTTCTCGAAGCCGACAGGTGCGGGACCGGGCCGAGCGGGCGCAACGGCGGCTTCGCCAACTCGATGTGGCCCAGCCTCGACTCGCTCCGGGATCGCTTCGGCGCGGCTGCGGCCCTCGAGCTCGCTCGCGCAAGCGACGACGCCGTCGAGGGGATCGGAGCCTGGTGCGCAGAGGAGGGGGTGGATGCCTGGTACCACCACGGGGGATACCTGCAGGTTTCGACGACGCCGCTCCATGACGGGGCGTGGCGCGCGGGATGCGAGGCGTGCGCCGAGCTTGGCGAGCCGGGCGCCTGCCTCCCTCAGAGCTCCCCCGAGGTGCGCGAGCGCTGCGCCTCGCCGGTGTTCCGCTCCGGCGCCTTCTACCCGTCGGCCGCGACGGTCCAGCCCGCTCGCCTTGCCCTTGGCCTGAGGAGCAAGCTGATCGAGCACGGGGTGGGGGTGTTCGAGCGCTCGCTGGCCCGGCGCCTGCGGTGGACGCCAGGCGGGGCGATCGTCGAGACCGATGGCGGGCGGGTGCGGGCCCGCGCAGCCGTCCTCGCCGCCGGGAGTCGCCTCGCTGCCCACCGGCCGCTTCGCCGTCGCCTGACCGTCGCCTCGAGCCACATGGTGATCACCGAGCCGGTGCCCGACGTGCTCGATGCGATCGGCTGGACCCGCGGCGAGTGCATCACGGACTCGCGGGCCATGGTCCAGTACTTCCGCACCACCCCGGATGGGAGGATCGCGTTCGGATGGGGCGGCGGCCGGGTCGTGGCCGGAGGGAGGGTCAACGGTCGCGCGGAGGTCGACGCCCGCGTCGCCCGGGAGGTCGAAAGCCGAATCCTGCGCCTGTTCCCGGCGTTGCGCGGCCGCCGCATCGAGCACGCGTGGGGTGGCCCGATCGACGTCTCGCCGACCCATCTCCCCGTGGTGGGCAGCCTCGGCAACGGGTCCGTCCACTACGCGTTCGGATACACGGGCAACGGCGTCGCGCCGTCCCGCCTTGCGGGGCGCGCCCTCGCGGCGATGGCGCTCGACCGGCGCGACCCCCACACGCGTCTCGCACTGGTCGAGCCGGAGCCGGTCCGCGTCCCTCCCGAGCCGTTCCGCTACGCGGGCGGGACGATCATCCGGGCCGCGCTTCTCCGCCGCGAGCGCCTTGAGGAGGAAGGCCGGGAGCCGGACCCGCTCACGCGGTTTCTGGCCGGGGTCCCGTCCCGGATCGGGATCCACATCGGCCGCTGAGCGATCTGCGGAGGGACGGCGTGCGCTGGGGAGGCGACGACATTCACCACAGAGGGGTCAGCCGACTGCCGGTCCCGGCTACGGCAGGAGCGGCGCGCCAGCGGGCACTACCAGGACAGAGCTGCGAGCCCTGTCCAGCTCGGCGCGCACATCTCCTCCGACCACGACACGACCTG
>DASQCL010000071.1:0-2751 GCA_035634715.1 Solirubrobacterales bacterium | reverse complement strand
GTTGATCGACTGGGTCAGGATGCCCCCGGCCAGCAGGCCGACGGAGCCGCCGGCCGATGCGACGAACCCGTAGACGCCGATCGCCTTCGCCTGCTCGCGCGGCTCCGGGAACATCACGACGATCATCCCGAGGATGACCGCTGACGTCATCGCGCCGCCGATCCCCTGGACGAAGCGGCCGATTACCAGCATCTCCTGACTCTGCGCCGCCCCGCAGAACAGGGAGGCGAGGGTGAAGAGGATGAGGCCCGCCATGAAGATCTTCTTGCGGCCGAGGATGTCGCCGAAGCGCCCGGCGAGCAGGAGCAGGCCGCCGAAGGTGATCAGGTAGGCGTTGACGACCCAGGCGAGGCTCGACTGCGTGAAGCCCAGGTCGTTCTGGATCGACGGCAGCGCGACGTTCACAACCGTGACGTCGAGGACGATCATGAGCATCCCGACGCAGAGCACGTAGAGCGCCATCCAGCGCCGCCGGTCGTCCGTCGCCGCTGATTCGTGCCGTTCGTTGCTGAGCGCCTGCTCGGTCATCCCTTCCGCCTCCTTCGCGACCGCCGTTTCCTGTCGAGACCGGCCGGCGCCGCGGAACTCATCGCTTTGGGTCACTTCGACTGCCAGAGGGCGATCTCGCCGCCCGCGGGGGCAACGACGACGCTTCGCCATCCGGCCGGCCCCTCGCGGGGCTCCAGCAGCACGCCCGCACCAAGCTCGCGAGCCCGCTCCGTCGCGCCGGAGATCTCGGCGACCTCGACGTAGGGTAGCCACAGCGGTCGGTGCGTCTCGCACTCCACGACGCCCCCACCGAGGCCGTTCCCCATCTCGAGCGCCTGGTAGGAGCCGCCCCCGGCCTGGATCCGCTCCGGGCGCCACCCACACAGTCGGAAATAGAACTCGCAGGCGCCCGCCAGGTCGCCGGTATGAAGCTCCAGATGGACCACCGGGTTGCTCTTCCTCTGCTGCATGCCCTGCCCACTTAGACCACGCAGCGGGCGGAAAGTAATCGCGGTGCGGACCGATGAGCTTTGAGCGTTTCGGCTGTCTAGTCTCCAAGAGGGATGGCCTCCTCATCGACAAGCTCGGCTTCCGAGCGGGAGCTCCTCACCGCCGCCCGCGGGGGAGACGAGGGCGCGTTCCCGCGCCTCGTCGACCCGTACCGCGGCGAGCTCCACGCGCACTGCTACCGGATGCTCGGGTCGGTCCACGACGCCGAGGACGCCCTACAGGAGACGCTGCTTCGCGCCTGGCGCGGGCTGTCCGGTTTCGAGGCCCGGAGCTCGCTTCGCTCCTGGCTCTACCGGATCGCGACGAACTCGTCGCTCACCATGATCGACAAGCGCCCCAAGCGCGTGCTGCCGATCGACTACGCGCCTGCCGCCGACCCCCACGGCGGCCCCGGTGAGCCGCTGATCGAGTCCGTGTGGATCGAGCCCTACGCCGACGAGCACTTCGGGCTGGAGGACGGGCTCGCCGGCCCCGAGGCCCGGTACGAGCAGCGCGAGAGCATCGAGCTGGCCTTCGTCGCCGCCCTCCAGAACCTCCCGGCCAACCAGCGGGCCGTGCTCATCCTCCGCGAGGTGCTCGGCTTCTCGGCGAAGGAGGCCGCCGAAACGCTCGACACCACCACTGCCTCTGTGAACAGCGCGCTGCAGCGCGCGCGGGCGGCGGTCGAGGACCGGTTGCCGGAGCAGAGTCAGCAGGCGACCGCGCGGGCGCTTGGCGACGACGGCCTGCAGGACGTCGTCGACGCCTACGTCGATGCCTGGCAGAGGGGGGACGTCAAGGCGGTCGTCGGGATGCTCACCGAGGACGCCGCGTTCTCGATGCCACCGTTGGGGACCTGGTTCGGTGGCCGCGAGGAGATCGAGATCTTCCTCGCGGGCTGGCCGCTGTCGGGCCAGTGGCGCTGGCGCCCGGTGCAGGTTCGCGCCAACGGCCAGCCGGCGCTCGCGTTCTACAGCTGGGACCCGGACGAGGAGGCGTACATGCCGTTCGCGCTGAACGTGCTGACGATCCGCGGCGACAAGGTGAGCGATATCACGGCGTTCATCATCCGAACTCCTCCGGAGAGCGACGACCGCGAGGTCATCGCGCGGATGCCCGAGCAGCCGACCAACGTTGCCCAGCTCGAGATCGCGTTCCAGGCCTTCGGCCTCCCCGACAAACTCGAAGACGAATAGGAGCAGCTCATGTGCCGCAACATCCGCACCCTCTACAACTACGAGCCGCGGGCGACCGAGGACGAGATCCGGGCGGCCTCACTCCAGTACGTCCGCAAGATCAGCGGCTTCACCAAGCCGTCGCAGGCGAACGCGGAGGCGTTCGAGGAGGCCGTCGACGAGGTGACTCGCGTGTCGGCCGGGCTGCTTGACCGGTTGGTGACGTCGGCGCCGCCGAAGGACCGCGAGGTCGAGGCGGCCAAGGCGCGCGCCCGCGCGGCGGAGCGCTTCGCGACGGCCTGACTCAGCCGGCAGGTTCCGGGCCGCGCGAGTGCGGCCCCCAGCCCCAGCGGTCGGGGTGTTCCACGGTCTCCAGCAGCTCGACGTCGAGGCTCGATCCGAGGCGGATCACGTTCGCGACCCGGTCGGCGATCCACTCGTTGTCACCTGAGCCCTCGTAGCTCGGACGCCAGTTTTGGGCGTCCTCCCAGAGGACCGTCTGCAGGCGCGTGAGCCGCACCTGGAGCCGGACGAACCGCGTGATGACCTTGGGAAGCTTGGTCTCGAGCAGGATCGGCGCCCACCGTCCGAGCCTCGC
>DASQCL010000070.1:0-6695 GCA_035634715.1 Solirubrobacterales bacterium | reverse complement strand
GCGCTTCGCCCTTGCCTCCTCGCCTCGATGTCGCGCACCGTAGCGAAGGAGTTCTCGCGATGTGTCGGCGGCGCACGAAGGCGCGTAAAACGAGCCCGAGCGACTGCAGGCCTCAGCCCGTCGTGAGGGCCGTCCAGGCCTGCTCGACCTGCTTCTGCTCCTGGGCGCTACCCGGAGGCGAGATCGGCGTCGAGCAGTTCCGCGTGTAGTGGGCGGAGGGGAAGATCAGCGGGTTCTTGGCCGCCGGCGGGTCCGTCTTCTGGAAGATCTGCTTGACGCCCTTCACCGGTGTGACCGCGCTCGTCCAGGCGCCGATCTGCGCCTGGTGCTTGGGCTCGTACGTGTAGTTGATCCACTTGTACGCCGCGGTCGGGTTGGGGGCGCCGACGGGGATGACCCAGTCGTCCCACCACTGCATGCAGCCCTGCGCCGGCATGACCCACTGGATGTCCGGGTTGTCGGCCTGAAGCTGGATCGCGTCCGCGGCCCAGCCGATAACGACGGCCGCGTTGCCGTCGACAAGGTCCTTGGCGTAGTCCCCGCCGGTGAAGCGGCGGATCTGCCCCGAGTCGGCCGCCTGCTTGAGCTTGTCGATCACATTGAGCCAGTCCTGGGTGCTCGCTGTATCGGGGTTGATGCCCTCTCCCTTCATGATCAGCGGCACCACCTCGCGCATCTCCGTGACCACCTCGACCTTGCCCTTGTACCTCGGGTTGAAGATGTCATTGACGGAGTGGACGTCCGGGGCGAGCTGCTTGTTGACGATCAGCCCGGTCATCCCGCCCTGCCAGGGGATGGAGAACTTCCAGTTGGGATCCGAGCTCGGGGCCTTGATGTCCGGGTTGAGGTGTGAGAACGCCGGCGCGAGCGCCTTCCTGTCGAGCTTCTGGATGTAGCCCAGGTCGTACATCTTCTTCGCCAGCCAGTCAGTCGCCACCATCAGCGACCGGCCTCCGGACTGGCCCTGGGAGAGCAGCGGCTGCATCTTTCCGAAGAACTCGTCGTAGCTGTTGATGTCCTCGATGTAGTGGACGTTGATGCCCGTCGCCTGCTCGAACTCCGGAATCGTCTTCTTGTCGATGTACAGCGCCCAGTTCGAGATCGTGAGATCGCCGCTCGGCTTGCCCTGCGCCTTGGCCGTCGGGTGGCCCGTCGAGCCGCCGTCCGATCCCTCGATGCCGCCGCTGCTTCCGCAGGCGGCGAGCACCACCGATGTGGCACAGACGCCGAGCACGGCCGCCAGGCGACGCCGGCTCAAGACCGGACTCCCGGGACGCGGTCAAACCAGGCGCGAAGGGCGGGGCGGATTACGTTCGCCGCCGGATCCTCGTCGGGCGTTGCCAGCTGCTCCAAGAGCACGCCGTCGAGCATCGCCAGGAACATGCGCGCCTCGAGCCCTGGGTCGGGAGCTCCGAGCGACGAGAAGACCTCCTCCAGGGCTTCGTTCCACGCGGCTGTCCACTCGCGGCAGACCGGCTCGAGCTGCGGCTGGCGGGCCGCCTCCTGCAGGAGCGCGTACTGCGCGATCGTCCGCCAGCGCGCCTCGCCCAGCTGTGGCACCAGCAGATCGGTGAACTCGTCGACGAGCCGCTTGCGGGAGAGGCGCCGGCCGAGCACGGCGCCGAGACGCTCCCGGAGCGTCTCGATCTCCAGCCGGGCAAAGTACTCGAGCGCCTGGCGCAGCATGTCCTGGCGAGAGGAGAACCAGTAGGTCGTCGAGCCCAGCGGAACGCCCGCGGCCTCCGCCACCGAACGGTGCGAGACCGCGTCGATGCCCTCGTCGGCGATCAGCCGCAGGGTCGTCTGGAGGAGGAGCACCCGGCGGGCGTTGCCGTGCGGCCGCTCGCCACGCCGGCGGATGGGGGTGGGATCGTCCTCCCGTGGGGCAGTCCGCGCCAGTGCCTCAGCCGAGTTGGACATTTGTACTGTACGATCATACAGATTCTTGGTGGGCTCGCGCGACCGCACAGAACGGGAGGTCGACGTCCTCGTCATCGGGGGCGGGGTCGTCGGCGCCGCCGCCGCCCTCGAGGCCGCGACGAGGGGGGCGCGGGTGGCGCTGCTGGAGCGGGATTCGCTCGGGGCCCCGAGGGGCGGGAGCAAGGGAAGCGCAAGGATTTACGCACCGGCGGCGTACCCCGACGAGACGTACCTCGAGATGGGCCTTCGCGCGGTCGAGCGCTGGCGCGAGCTCGAAAGCCGGATCGGCGAGCGCATTCTCTTCTCGACGGGCGCCCTGAGCACCGGGCGGTTCGCGGAGCGCCAGCTACCGCTTCTTCGTGCGGCGGGTGTCGAGGCAGAACTCCTCGAGCCGGCGGAGGCCGAGCGGCGTTTCGGTATCCGGGGCGCCGACCGCCGCGCCCTGCTCCATCAGCCCGACGCGGGGGTGATCCGGGCCGATCGCGCGCTCAGGGGCCTGCTGCAGCTGGCGCGCGACGCGGGAGCGGAACTGCGGGGCGGACAGGCGGTGGATCTCCTGGAGGCCGGCGACGAGCAGGTCGTCGTCCAGGCCGGGAGCGTCACCTGGCGCCCGCGAGCAGCGATCGTCGCCGCCGGCCCGTGGAGCGGCCCGCTCCTCGCGGCTGCCGGCGTCGACGTGCCACTGGCGGTGAGCAGCCAGACCGTGACGTACTTCGAGCTCGGGTCGGCGACATCGGCGCCTCCCGCGGTGATCGACTACGACGGCGATGAGCCCTTTGCCCTCTGGGATCCCGCGGGCGGGCTGAAGGCCGCGCTGCACGCGCGGGGCCCGCTCACCGACCCGGATCAGCCGCGGCGGCGGCCGAGCTCGGGTGCGGTCGACCGCCTCGCGGCGTGGGTCGACGCGACATTCCCCCGCCTGAAGGTCCGCATCGGTGGCGCCGAGACCTGCCTGTACACGAACACGCCGGACGAGCGCTTCGTGGTCGAGCGCCGCGGCCGCATCGTCGTCGCGGCCGCCTGCAACGGGCAGGGGTTTCAGCTGGCGCCGGAGACCGGGCGGCGCGTCGCGGCGCTCGCGCTCGAGCCGGCCGAGGTGAGCGCCCGATGAGCGATGCGGTCGAGCGCCTCGACGAGTGCCTGACGATCCGAGATGGCGAGCTCTTCATCGAGGGCTGCCGGACCCTGGAGTTGGCGCGGCGGTTCGGCACCCCGCTCCACGTCGTCTCGGAGGATCAGCTTCGCCGAAACGCGCGTCGCCTCGAATCCGCCTTCGCCTCCCGGTGGCCGGGTGAGCTGCTGCTGCTGCCGTCGATCAAGGCGAACTCCTCGCTCGCGCTTCGTCGCATTCTCACGGACGAGGGGACGGGCTGCGACGTCTTTGGCCCCGGTGAGCTCGAGGCGGCGCTCCGGGCGGGCACCGGGCCGGAGCGGATCTCGCTGAACGGGCCGATGAAGGACGAGGCGCTTCTGGAGCGCGCGATTCGCGAGGGTGTTCGGATCACGCTGGACAGCCGCGCTGAGCTGAGTCGCACGGCGGCGACCGCCGCCCGTCTAAGCAAAACGGCTCAGATCCGCGTGCGGCTTCGGCCCGACCTCGTCGGGTTTGACGCGCCCTCGGAGATGTCTCCCGACGGGGCTTCGATCCGCGATGCCATCCAGCGCTACAAGGCGGGCATTCCGACCGAGGACATCCTCGCGATCGGCGCCGCCGAGATCGCAGACGCCAACCTCGAGCTGACCGGCATCCACTTCCACCTGGGCCGCCACTCCACCGACCCGGCCATCTGGAGCGCGGCGATCGACGGGCTGTGCGCGCTCCTGGCGGAGCTGCGCTCACGCTGGAACGGCTGGCTCCCGCGCGAGCTCGACGTGGGCGGAGGCTTTCCGGTCCCCAGGGACCCGTTCGGTCGTTTGCTCCCCCAGCGCGCGGACGCTCCCGCGCAGGCCCCTCCGGTCGACGAGTACGCCGATGCCGTCTGCCGGCCGCTCGCCGCCGGCCTCGAGGCTCTCGAGATCGATCCCGCCGCGATTCGGCTGGAGCTCGAGCCGGGGAGGGCCCTGTACGCCGACGCCGGGATCCACCTGGCGACGGTCGGCAATGTCAAGCGCCAGACGGAGCCGGTGCCGCTGACCTGGGTGGAGACCGACTCCTCCGATGCCTACCTGCCGGACGTCAACCTCGAGCACAACCGGTGGCTTTGCCTGCCGGTCATGAATGCGGCCGCCGAGGCGACGATCACCGCCGACGTCACCGGCCGCACCTGTGCGCTCGACGTGATCGTCCCCGACGCACGGCTGCCGTCGGTGGAGGCAGGCGACGTGCTGGCGTTCCTCGATACCGGGGCGTATCAGGACAGCGCCGCGACGAACTTCAACGCACTCCCGCGCCCGGGGACGGCGCTCGTCACCGGCGATCGAGCCGAGCTGATCCGCCGCCACGAGACGCTGGAGGACGTCTTCGGACGGGACCTGATCCCCGAGCGCCTCCGAGGCGAGTCGGATGCGGCGGCCACCCGCAACGGCTGGCAGGCCACCGGCATCGATCACGTCTCGGTCACCTGCGGGGATCTCGACCGCTCGCTCGCGTTCTACTGCGATCTCCTGGGCCTCGCGTTGCGGGCTCGGGGCGACGCGGATGGATCGAGCGAGTTCGAGATCACGGGGATCGCGAACCCCAAGGTGCGGTGGGCCGACCTGGAGATGCCCCATGCTCAGGTGCTCGAGCTGATCGAGTACGAGCACCCGCGCGGCACGCCCAGCCGGCCGGAGCCCAACGATCCCGGCGCGACCCACATCTCACTGCGGGTGTCCGACGCCGACGCCGCCTGTGAGCGGCTGCGGGCGGCAGGCGCCGGCGTCAAAAGCGATCCGACCACGATCGATGCCCCGGGCGCCTGGCACGGAGCCCGCGCCTTCTATGCCGCCGATCCCGACGGGGTGACGATCGAGCTGATCCAGCCGCCCAATGGGGGAGGCGGATGAGCGGCGCCGCGCGAACCGTGTGGGTCACCGGGGCCGCGAGCGGCATGGGCGCGGCACACGCGCGGCGCTTCGCCGAGCTCGGCGACCGGGTGGGATGCTGGGACCTGCAGGCGGACGCTCTCCAGGCGGTCGTCGAGGAGATCCGCGCCGGCGGGGGCGAGGCGGAGGCTGTGGTGGCCGACATCACAGATGCCGACGCGGTCGACGCGGGTGCGGCGCGGCTGCGGGAGGCGTTTGGGCCCGCCGCTGTTGTGGTCGCGAACGCCGGGATCATCCTCACCGGCGACTACATCGAGGAGCTCGAGCTCGACTCCTGGCGCCGGGTGATCGATGTGAACCTCACCGGCGCATTCCTCACCTGCAAGGCCGCCATCCCGCAGCTCCGGGAGGCGGGGGATGGGGCACTGATCCTGATCTCCTCGGTCTGCGGCCTGACGGCGTCGGCGGGTTTCGGCGCCTACAACGCCTCCAAGCACGGGGTGATCGGGTTGATGCGCACCCTGGCCAATGAGCTGGGTTCCGACGACGTGACGGTCAACGCCGTCTGCCCAGGCTGGGTCCGCACGCCGATGCTCGGCGCGTCGATTGATCACGCGAACGCCAACCCGGAGGAACTGAGCGAGTTCACCGACATGACCCTGATCGGGCGGGTGACGGAGCCGGAGGAGGTCACCGCCGCGATCATCTTTCTCGCCTCGCCGGGCGCGCGATCGATCACCGGCACGGCGCTGCCGATCGAGGGTGGCCTGATGGAGAGGCGCGCCTGGCCCTGATCGCCGAGCCTGCTCACGGCGTTCGGCCGATGCCCTTCGCCTAGTTCGTTGCGCCCTGTGGATCTGCCTTCAGGTGGGCGAGTGCGCCGTCCTCGGGGTCCCCTGAGGCCCGCGCCCCTCGGCCGGCGCACTCGCCGCGTATACGGCCGGGAATCCCTGGCGCCAGCTGGTGTAACGCGGCTCCCAGCCCAGCTCCCGCTTGGCCTTCGCGTTGGAGGCGCCGCGCGCCTCGGTTCCCAGCATCGCCGCCGCTTCGCCCGCGACAAGGCGCGCCAGCCAGCGCGGGAAATGCCGTGGCGGCTTGGCGCCCAGAGACTCCGCAAGCACGGGCAGCCAGTCGCGTACCGGGGCCGGGTCGTCGTCGGTGATCGCGTAGATGTTCGGCCCCTCGTGCTCGAGTGCGATCACCGTTGCCGCGGCCGCGTCGTCGAGGTGGATCCACGAGATCATCCCGCCGCCGTCGCCAATGATCGGGAACTGCCGCTTTCGCACCGGCACGATCAGGCCGTCGTTTTCGGCTCCGTAGAAGACGCCGTAGCGAAGCACGATGCCGCCGGCCGCTGTGACCGCGTCCTCGAGATGGTTCATCGCAGCCCATGACTCCCGCATCGTCGCCGGTGGATCCGGGTCGAGCGGGTCGTCCTCGGTCTTGACCATTGCGCCCTCACGGATCCCCCGGTAGGACGCGAAGCTCTGGGCAACGAACCGGGTCACTCCCGCCTCGCGGGCCGCGGCGAGCAGGGCGTCGGTGCCCTCGGTCCGCAGCCGGTTCGTCACGACGAAGCTCTTGTCCAGGTTCCTGGTGAACTTCACATTCGCCAGGGCGGTCGCCTGGTGGACGATCGCGTCGGGCGCGGCGCCGAGGACGGACTTCCGGACGGCCTGGGGATCGAGCAGGTCGAGCTTGACCGGCTTGGCGCCGAGTTGGCGCACGCGATCGGCGCTCTTCGCAGAGGTCGAGGTACCGATCACCTCGTGGCCGGCCTCGATCAACTGGGGGATGAGCCGGGTGCCGAT
>DASQCL010000069.1:0-10306 GCA_035634715.1 Solirubrobacterales bacterium | reverse complement strand
CGCGCCAGATCTACACGGGCTACCGGGACCGCGACTACGTCCGGATCGAGGACCGCGATGGGCCCGAGAAGATCACGGGCCCGCCCGCGCGCCGGCCGAAGCGCCAGCGCCGCGGCGCGTAGCGGCCGTCCGTTACCGCCTGACAGTCCGGCACGGCCCCCGTGTCGCGCATGAAAAGTTCGACGACCTGGACGACGCCCTGAGCGCCATGAAGCGCCAGACGCAGCTCATTCGTCAGGAGGGGCCGCTGGAGGAGATCAGCGTGATCCGCGAGTACGGGCCCGGCCAGCGCGTCCACGCGCGCCTCGAGCTGAGGTCGGGCGGCATCTTCCGGCGCCGCGAGGCCGGCATGGACCTGATGGGTGACGGGACGCTGGTCCCGTTCGTCGGCGTCATCCGCAAGGAACCACTCGTGCTCGAGGACGGCGCATCGCCGTTCGATGCGGTCAGGACCGCCCTGGCATGAGCGACCGGGGCGAGTTCGAGGTCCCGGAGGGCAGCGTTGCCGCGGGACGGCGGGTGCGGCTGCCCGCGCGAGCCGAGCGGCCGATCACGGTCTACGTCAACGGCGTCGCGCAGGACGAGGGCGAGGACTACCGGATCGATGGCCCGGACATCGTCTTCACCAGGCCGATCGTCAAGGAGGCAAAGCTCGGGATGATCCGCTGGCTGTCGATGCTGGTCGGGGTGGTGGGCACGTACCGCAAGAACGAGAGCGTGGACGTGGAGTACCGCTCCGGTGGCCAGGTGAAGCTGGCGTCGGACCTCGAGGTCCGCGAGTAATCCGCGAGTAGCTAGGCGAGCCCGGCTAGCGACGCGACCTGCTCGCGGTGCATGCGTGCGTCGCCCAGGAGCTCCGAGCCGACCTTCGCGCGCTTGAGGAGGAAGTGCAGGTCGTGCTCCCAGGTGAAGCCGATGCCGCCCAGGACCTGGAGCGCGTCGTTGGTGACGCGCCAGGCTGCGTCGGAGGCGCGCGCCTTGGCCATGTGCGCCGCCAGTGGAAGCGACTGCGGCTCGGCGCCGGCGCACCAGGCCGCGTAGTAGGTGAGCGAGCGGGCTTCCTCGGTGTCGTAGAGCATGCCCGCGCACCGGTGGGAGACCGCCTGGTAGGCGCCGATCGGCCGACCGAACTGCTGGCGCTCCTTCGCGTAGTCGACGGCGAGATTCATTGCGCGCTGGGCGAGCCCGACCAGCTCGGCGGACAGCGCCACTGCCCCCAGCTGGAGGCCTCTCGCAACGTCGCCATCGAGCGGCTCGCCGGCGGCGGCGCTCACCCGCGCGTACTCGCGCGTCGCGTCGATCAGCTCGACCGGCTCGATCTTCGCCGCCGATCCCTCGACCAGCCGCGGCTCCGTCATCGGGTCCAGCCCGATCACGGCAGCGCCCTCGGCGTCCGGGACCAGTCCGGGCTCGTCTCCAGTGCCGGCGATCGAGCCCCGGCCCTCGCCGGAGGCGATGCCGGGAAGCCAGCGATCGCGCTGCGCGTCACTGGCGGCGGAGTCGATCACGAGCCCCGCGATCGCGTTCGACAGGAACGGGGTCGGCGCGCACGCGTATCCGAGCTCCTCGGCCAAGATCACGAGCTCGACCAGGCCCAGCCCCTGGCCGCCGTGCTCCTCGTCGATGGCGATTCCCGGCCAGCCCAGGTCGCGGATCTCGGACCAGAGGGCATCCGGGTAGGTCCTCGACTCGGCCGCCTCGCGGACGGCCGACAGTGGGGAGCGCTTGGCCAGCATCTCGCGGGCCGTCTCCTTGATCGCGTTCTGCTCGTCGGTGAAGCCGAAATCCATGTGGTGGTGCCGGCTAGCGCAGTCTCGGGAGGCCGAGCACGCGCTCGGCGACGATGTTCTTCATCACGTCGGTGGTCCCGCCCTCGATCGAGTTGGCGCGCGAGCGGAGCAGCCGGTACGACCACTCGGTTCCCGGGCGCAGCGCCTCCGGCCCGAGGACGTCGGCTGCGAGCTCGGTGAGCTTCTGGTTCAGCATCGCCCATTCCCACTTGGCGATCGAGCCCTCGGGGCCGGGGATGCCGACCTTCATCTGCTGGGTCAGCGCCCGCAGCGAGCCGAGGCGGAGCGCCTCCACCCCGATCTTCAGTTCGGCGATCCGCTGGCGGATCACCGGGTCCTCGCCGAGACCCCGCTCGTTGATGACCTCGATCAGCTCATCGAGGTCACGGCGGACCGAGATCGCCGAAGCGGCGCCGAGGCCGGCGCGCTCGTGCATCAGGGTGGTGATAGCCACCATCCAGCCGTTGCCCTCACCGCCGACCAGGTTCTCGTCCTCCACGTGGGCGCCCTCGAAGAAGATCTCGTTGAACTCCGCCTCGCCGGTGATCTGGCGCAGCGGACGGACCTCGACCCCGTCCTGCTCCATGTCGCAGATGAAGTACGTCAGGCCCTTGTGCTTCGGCGCGTCGGTGTCGGTTCGCGCCAGGAGCATGCACCATTTCGCCTCGTGCGCATAAGTGGTCCAGACCTTCTGGCCGCTGACGCGCCAGCTGCCGTTCTCACGCACCGCCTTGGTCTTGAGCGAGGCGAGGTCGGAGCCCGACTCCGGCTCCGAGAACCCCTGGCACCAGATCTCTGCCGCCGAGAGGATCGGCTCGAGGAACCGCTCCTTCTGGTCCTCCGTCCCGTGGGCGATGACCACCGGGCCGCCCATGACCAGCCCGAGGACGTTCGCGGGGGCGGGTGCCTTCTGGCGCGCCATCTCCTCGCTGAAGATGGCCTGCTCGATGAGCGAGGCGCCGCGGCCGCCGTACTCCTTGGGCCACGAGATGCCGGCCCAGCCGGCCTCGTGCATCTTCTGCTGCCAGTCGCGCCGGAAGAGGAACTTGGCCTCCTCGCCCTCGGGCTCGGGCCCGGGGTTGTTCTCCCCGAGCCAGCTGCGAACCTGGTCGCGGAAGGCTTCCTCTGCCTGAGTCAGCGTCAGATCCACGACGCCGGACTCTATCGGGGCTTGTCAGGCGCAGCATGTGTCGTTGGGCGGCGAAGCCGCCGTAATGGACTTATGGCGGTCGTTCCGGGTCAGTCGACCACGTACAGCATCAACAACGCGATCGCGACCCAGGAGACGCCCGCGAAGATCATGCCGGGGTCCTCGGTGAGGATCGCCGCGGTCGACCGGGTGTCGTTGCGGTCGTAAATCAGGTACAGGTAGCGGAAGATGCCGTACAGGACCGAGGGAGCCGTCGCCAGCATCTTGCTGCCGATCAACGGGCTGTTGACGGCGTAGATGGCGTAGCTGATGATGGCGCCCGCGGTGACCATCGCGACCATCTGGTCGAGGAACGGCAGCGAGTAGTGCTCCAGGACTGGGCGTGTCGTCGGGGACCCCGAGGCCCCCGCATGCGGCTTCGCCGCATGATCGGTCGCCTCCGGCTCCCTGGAAGCGGAGGAGGCGGCGGGCACAGATTCCATCTCTTCCATCGCCTCCTGGCGGCGCTTGGTGAAGCCGAGAAACAGCGCCAGCATCGCGGTGCACAGGAGCAGCCACTCGGACGCGTGGGCCTCGACAGCGACGGCGCCGGCGACGACCCGGAGGATGAACAGCGAGGCGATCGTCATCACGTCGATGATCACGAGGCGCTTCAGGATCGCTGAGTAGGCGATCGTCGTGACGCCGTACAGGGCGACGAGCCCGGCGACGCCCGCGGAGACGGTCACGAACGAGAGCCCAATCGCGAAGACGGTGAGCGCCACGGCGGCGACCACGGCCACGCCCTCCGACAGCTCCCCGTTGGCGATCGGCCGGTGCCGCTTCTCGGGATGGCGCCGGTCCAAGGGCGCGTCGCGCAGGTCGTTGACGAGGTACCCGGCGCTCGAGATCGCGCAGAACGCGATGAAGGTCATCAGAGCGTCGACTACCTGCGGGCCCTCGTTCAGCTTCTGCGAGAAGAGCAGGCCTGCGAAGACGAGCAGGTTCTTGATCCACTCCGGCGGCCGCATGGCCACCAGGAGCGCGAACGCCTGCGAGCGCCTGCGAGCGTCTGTCACGGGCGGCTCGGGCTCGCCCGGGACGGCGCGACGCTGCTCCTCGGTGAGCGTCTCCATGATTCCGAAAGGTTAGGGCGCCGGGGAGGACGCGACGGGCTAGTCCTCAGTGAGCCTCCCTTGAACGTGCTCTGCTGGGTGGCGGCGCAGACCCCCTCGAGCGTCTCGCCGGATTCGAGCGCGGCCTCCACGCGAGGCGCGTGACGGACGCGAAATCAGGCATCGATGAGCACGCCAGGGTTGAGCACGCCGCCGGGATCGATCTCGCGCTTCGCGCCGCGTAGGGCATCCGCGAACCGGTCCGGGCGCTGACGGTCGTACCAGGGCCGGTGATCGCGGCCGACGGCGTGATGGTGGGTGATCGTCCCGCCGGCTGCGATCACGGCGTCCGAGACGGCCGCCTTGATCTCATCCCACTGCTCGACCTCGCCGCCGCGGCGGGCGGGACACAGAATCGTGAAGTAGGGAGCGGGGCCGTCCGGGTAGACATGCGTGAAGCGACACGACAGCCTGGGAGACCCCGGGCCGTCCGGGGCGGCTCCGCAGGCCTCGGCGATCGCCCGCCGCGCGGTCTCCATGACCTCGCGGTGGAAGCCCTCGAACCGGTCCCACGTGATCGCGGTCTCGAAGGTTTCGCTCAGCACCCCGCAGGCGACGAACGTGTCGCGCAGGTAGGGGGCGGCCAGGAAGGCGTGGCGCCACGCGCCCACGGGATCGTCCCCGTCCGCCTTGGGCGGCGGGTTCTCGCGCAGCGCTCCGGGGCCAGGGCGATCGCTCTCGGGCGCCTCTCGCCTGCCGCGCACCTCCCCCGGCTCGCCGCCGCGGGCGCGGGCAACCTCGAGCGCGATGTCCATTGGGGCGTCGACCGGATGGTGGGCCGACTCGAATCCGAGGACCAGCAGGGCCTTACCAGGCGGGCCCGCGTGCGTGAGGGCCGACTCCGCCTCGTCGAGGAGGCGGCAGTTGGCCGGATAGAGCCCGGACTGCGCCAGCTCGCGGATCGCCTCGGCGCCGCTCGAGAAGGAATCGAACGCCACCCCGCACGAGAGCTTGAACCTCGGCCGCTCCTGGACCCGCACCCAGGCCTCCGTGATCACCCCCAGGATCCCCTCGGAGCCCAGCAGCATCCGATCGGGGCTCGGCCCCGCTCCCGAGCCGGGAAGCCGCCTCGACTCCCAGAGGCCGCCCGGGGTCACCGCCCGCACCGACTCGACCAAGTCGTCGATGTGGGTGTAGAGGGTCGCGAAGTGCCCGCCGGCCCTGGTGGCGATCCACCCGCCTAGCGTGGAGAACTCGAACGACTGGGGGAAGTGGCGCAGCGTGTACCCGTGCTCGCGGAGCTGGTCCTCGAGCGACGGGCCGAGGGCCCCAGCCTGGATCCTCGCCGCCCGCGAGACCGAATCGACCTCGAGCACCCGGTCGAGAGCTCCGAGGTCGATCGTCACCGCGCCGCGGTAGGCCTCCCCCACCCGCGGCTCGATCCCCCCCACGACGCTGGTGCCGCCGCCGAAGGGGATCGCGGCCACCCCTTCGTCGGCGCACCACGCGAGGACCTGCTCCACCTCCGCCTCCTCACGCGGCCGCGCGACCAGGTCCGGGGGGTTGTCGATCTGCCCGCGAAAGCCGCGAACCACGTCCCGGTAGGCCTTGCCGAGGGCGTGGGAGACACGCTCGTGGTGGTTCGCGGCGAAGAGGTGCTCGAGCGAGGCAGGCGGCTTGACCCGCGGCGCCGGGAGCTCGATCGACTCGAGCGGCACCGGCTCCTCGACCTCCTCGCCGCCGAACCCCAGCTGCTCGCGAATCCCGGCGGCCGCCGCCTCGAGCCCGGCGCGATCGGGCTGCCCATCGGCGAACCCCCAACCCCAGTGCTTTCTCCTGCGGGAATCGGTGCCGGCTACCAATGGATGCCGCGCATCAGCGAGGCGAAGACGACCTGCTCCCTGGACGCCTCCTCGTCCGGCGCGGCCACAGGTGGGGATGAGGCCGTGCGCTCGCGCGGCTTCTCCCCCTTCGCCGCGCTCGAGTCGGGGAAGAGCTTGTAGGCGCTGTTCAGGATGTAGTCGATCGACCTCGGGTTGATCGCGTAGAGGATCTGGCCGAGGGTGCCGAGCGGCGTCGCGATCCGCTTCGGCCGGTGGATGATCGCCTCGGTGATCATGTCCGCTGCCTTGTCGGGCGTGATCGTCGGGAAGCGGTCGTACATCTTCGTCGGCTTGATCATCGGCGTCCGTACCAGCGGCATGAAGATCGTCGAGACGTACACCCCGTCGTCGATGATCTCCGACGCGATGCAGCGCGAGAACGCGTCGAGCGCGGCCTTCGACGCCACGTAAGCGGAGAACCGGGGAGTGTTGGTCTGCACGCCGATCGAGCTGACGTTGACGATCTGGCCGGAGCGCCGCTCGCGCATGACCGGAAGCAGCTTGAGGATCAGCTTCACGGCGCCGAAGTAGTTCAGCTGCATCGTCCGCTCGAAGTCGTGGAAGCGGTCGTAGGAGAGGGCGATCGAGCGGCGGATCGACCGCCCCGCGTTGTTGATGAGGACGTCCACGTGCCCGTGCTGGGCCAGGGCCTCGTCGGCCATGCGGTCGATGTCGTCCATGTCCGACAGGTCCGCCGCATGCACGTAGGCCGTGCCGCCCCGGGCCTCGATCGTCGCCTTGATCTCCTCGAGCTTCTCGGCCGTTCGGGCGACGAGCAGGACAATCCCGCCCGCGTCGGCGATCTTCATGGACGCCGCCTTGCCAATGCCCGACGACGCGCCGGTGACCATGACGACCCGCCCGCGCACGGCCGCCTCGAGCGAGGCCCGGCCGCGAACCCTCCGGACGAGCCGCAGGAGCTCGTCGGGAACCTGCTGCTCGGCGATCTGGGCCGTGCCGCTGACGAGCCCCCGCCTGCCCCGCACGGCCCCCACGAGGGTGCGGTCCTCGTAGAGATCCGGGTCGAGATGCCGCTCCCAGTAGTCCCAGAGCTTGTCGGCGTACGCATCGAGCGGCGGCACCCGGATGTCGGTGCCGGCGAGCGCGGCCTGGGCCTGGCGCGAGTCGAACTGCGTCGGGTAGTTGATGTAGGTGAGGACCGAGCGCGGGATCCCGAAGTCGCTGAGGACGCGATTGGTGACGATGTCGCCCGGCGGGAGCGACGCGACCGCCTTCACGAAGGGCGCCGCGAGGTCGACGACGGCGGCCGGGAGCCGGACCGAGGACTGCGGGGCGTGCCCGGCCTGGGCGAAGATGTCGATCACCTCGCCCGCGGTCTTAGGACTGGGGTCGGTCAGGTGGAAGGCCCGCCCGTCGAGCCCCTCGACGTGGGCGATGTGGTCCATCGCTCGAGCGACGAAGTCGACGGGGACCAAGTTGATCTCCCGCCCCTCGATGCCGGGCATCGGCACCCACTCCGGCACGGTGCCGCGCAGCCGGCGGATCAGCTTGAAGAAGTAGTACGGGCCGTCGATCTTGTCCATCTCGCCGGTCTCGGAGTTGCCGACGACGATGCCGGGCCGATAGATGCGCCATGGCCGCGTGCACTCCGTGCGGACTATGCCCTCGGAGTCGTGCTTGGTCCGGAAATAGGGATGGTTGTCGAGGTCCTCGGCCTCCTCGAACATGTCCTCCCTCCAGACGCCCTTGTATAGGCCCGCGGCGGCGATCGAGCTGACCATGTGCACGCGCCCGGCCTCGACGTCCTCCGCGAACTGGACCATGTGGCGGGTTCCCTCGACGTTGGCGACGTTCTGGCTCGCCGCGTCGGCGGTCATGTCGTAGATGGCCGCAAGGTGGAAGAGATGGTCGATCTCGCCCCGCAGTCGCTCGACGTCCTCGTCCGAGATGCCCAGGCCGGGCTGCGAGAGGTCGCCGACAATGCCCACGACGCGGTCGGGGTCGACTCCCCAGCGGTTGCGAAGCTCCTCGAGCCTGCCCTTCGACCCCTCGCGGACCAGCACGTAGATCGTGCCCTCCCGCTCGAGCAGGAGCTCCACCAGGTTGCGTCCGATGAAGCCTGTTGCGCCGGTGACGAAGTAGCTCATTTCCTCTCCTCCGCGGTAACGAAACGAGCCTACACTCCATCCAATATGAAAAGCACCAGCCAGTCGCGGAGCCAACGGGCTCCGCGCTAGAACACATTGGGCTTTGAGCTGCCAGCGGACCCCGGCGACCCGGGCCAGCCCGACGTTCGCACCGGGCGCGTCGACGGGTCTCGGGCCGGCGCCCACAGGCGCCTCCTGCGAGACGGGGCCCAGGTTCTGGCGCACGGCGCGCTGGTTTGCCCCAACTGCGCGATCCCGCTCGCCGCATCGGTCCCGTTTCCCGTCGGGACCCGCCTGATCTGCGGCTACTGCGAGCACGCCGGGCCGGCCCGCGAGTTCCTCGCGGAGGACGTCTACGACACGGTTTCGAACGAGGTCTATCTCGTCGCGCGCGTGGCCTGATCGGGGCGGTCTTAAAGGCTCTCTCAAGCCGCATCCGGACCGTCATATCTTGCGCGGGCGAGTGCATAGACTGACCGTGGATGGCTGAGACGGTCCAGATCGAGATGCCCCAGATGGGGGAGTCGGTGACCGAGGGCACCGTTCTCGAGTGGCACAAGCAGGAGGGCGAGTACGTTTCCGAGGGCGAGACCGTCGTCGAGGTCTCGACCGACAAGATCGACGCGGAGGTCCCGGCGCCCGCCAGCGGCGTCATCACCAAGCTTCTCGTCTCCCCCGACGACACGGTCCAGATCGGCCAGGCGCTCGCCGAGCTCGACACGAGCGCCAAGCCGTCCGGAAACGGCGCCACCTCGTCGACCGACGGCGGTCGCGAGCAGGGGCCCGGGCTCGCTTCCGGGCCCACTGGCGAAGGCGACGCGGACCTGGGCGACGAGAACGCCCCGACGAACGCGCCCCAGCCCGGCGTGACCGCGACCGTCACTCCAGCCGAGGCCGACGGCGCCGTCGTTCAAATCTCGATGCCCGAGATGGGCGAGTCGGTCACCGAGGGGACCGTCCTGGAATGGCACGTGACCGAGGGGCAGGGAGTCAGCGAGGGCGACACCGTCGTCGAGGTCTCCACCGACAAGGTCGATGCTGAGGTTCCCGCGCCGACGAGCGGCGTGATCACGAAGCTCCTGGTGTCGCCTGACGACACCGTGCAAATCGGTCAGGCGCTCGCCGAGATGACCGCCGGCGCTGCCCCTGCCGACGGCGCGCCGGCCGCGGTCGAGGGCCCCGCGGCCGCCCCCGCGGCGCCGGCAACGGACGGTGGGGACGGACGGCGAGCATCCCCCGTGGCGCGCCGCGCCGCGGCGGCGAACGGAGTCGATCTGGGCGCCGTCCAAGGATCGGGCCCAGGCGGCAAGGTGACCAAGGCCGACGTCCTGGCGGCAGCGAACGGCGGCGGCGGCGGCGCGGCGGCGACTGCGTCCAAGGGGGTGGTCACCGCCGGCGAGACGAAGCCGCTTCGAGGTCCCGCCGCGATGCTCGCCCAGGCGATGAACGAGAGCCGCTCGGTGCCGACGGCCACCTCGTTCCGCACCCTCCCCGTCGACGTCCTCGACGCGAAGCGCAGGGCGCTGAACGGTGTGCTCAAGGAGCGCGGCATGAAGGTCTCGTTCACGCACCTGGTCGCGTGGGCGATCGTAAAGGCGGCGCAGGACTGGCCGGTGATGGGCCGCTCCTACGCGGAGGAGGACGGCAAGCCGCAGGTGACCGAGGCCGGCTCCATCAACCTCGGAATCGCGGTCGACGTGGAGCGAAAGGACGGCTCCAGGAGCCTGATGGTCCCCTGCCTCAAGGGGTCTGACGCCCTCGACTTCACCGGCTTCCATTCCTACTACGAGGACCTGATCACCAAGACGCGCGAGAACAAGCTCACAGCCGACGACTTCCAGAGCACCAACATCACGCTCACCAACCCCGGGGGCCTCGGCACCGTGGCCTCCGTCCCGCGCCTGCTCACGGGCCAGGGGACGATCGTCGCCACCGGCTCGATCGCCTACCCGGTCGAGTGGGCCCACGCCCCCGCCGACAAGATCAAGGCGCTCGGCATCTCGAAGGTCATGACGATGACCTCCACCTACGACCACCGCATCATCCAGGGCGCCGAGTCGGGCTCGTTCCTGCGCCGGATCGACCAACTCCTCCAGGGCGAGGACGAGTTCTACGAGTCGGTGGCGGAGTCGCTCGGGATCCCGGCCAACGTCGTGTCCAATGCCTACCCCGCCTCCGCGTCGGCCCCTCCGATCCCGGCGGCGCCCGCCGCCGCTCCCTCCGCGCCGCCGGACACCGAGTTGCTGCAGGCGGTCCAGGCCGCGACGTCGTTGCTGAAGGC
>DASQCL010000068.1:0-14150 GCA_035634715.1 Solirubrobacterales bacterium | reverse complement strand
TACGTGGGCTCGGCGATCCAGGTGATCGTCCGGGGCGCCACCGGGGAAGCGCTCCAGGCGCTCGTTCAGAACACCGGCGGCGGAATCCCCTACGAGCAGGGCACCCCGGTGCAGCTCCACCTACCCGTGGACGCTCTGCGCGTCCTCCCTTCGGGCATCGGTGAGGCGCCTTCCCTCAAGGGTGAGGAGCCGGACCCGGAGACCGTCGTCGCCGGCTGAGCTCAGCGCGGCGTCTTGCCGAGCGCGGGCATGTAGGACTCCTGCTCGAGGTCGCGCGCGGGCGCTCGAGCCGTTGCTGGTTGGCTACGGGGTCGCGGTCGCGTCGGTGACCACGGAGCCGGCGCGGCCGGAGACGCCCTCGTCCTCACGGGTGAGGCGGTGCGCCAGGTACACGGGAATTATTGAGAGCAGCACGACGATCACCGCCACCACGTTGACGATCGGGATCTGGTTCGGGCGGAACAGGTTCTCGAAGATCCAGATCGGCAGGGTCTGCTCGCCGGGACCGATGGTGAACAGGGTCACGATGATCTCGTCGAAGGACAACGCGAACGCCAGGAGCGCACCGGCCGCGAGCGCGGTGCTCATGGTCGGCAGGGTCACGTACCGGAACGTCTGCCACGGATCCGCGCCCAAATCAGCGGATGCCTCGTCGATCGACATGGAGCTGCGACGCAGCCTGGCGACGACGTTGTTGTAGACGACGACGATACAGAACGTCGCGTGAGCGATGATCACCGTGAGCAGGCTCAAGGGAACACCGAGGACCTGAGTGAAGGTGTCGCTGAGCGCCACGCCGGTGACGATGCCGGGCAGGGCAATCGGCAGGATCACCAGGAACGAGACGGTCTCGCGGCCGAAGAAGCGATGCCTCGCGACCGCGAGCGACGCCAGCGTGCCGAGGAAGAGGGCGACGGCGGTCGCCGCTGCGCCCACCTTCAGCGACGTGACGAACGCGTCCCTGGCATCGGTGTTCTTCAACGCCTCCGGGAACCAGTGCAGGGTCAGGCCGGGAGGCGGCCACTCGAGGAGGTTGGATGAGTTGAACGCGTAGATGAAGATCACGATCAGTGGGATGTAGATGAACGCGAGCACGATCGCGACCACGATCCGCAGCGATATTCGGGAGCTTCGGGAAAGCCGCATCGCTACAGGTGCTCGAACGCCCCGAGCCGGCGGGCGATCAGCAGGTAGATGACCATTACGACGATCGGCACCACGGCGAACGCCGACGCCAGCGGGAGGTTGTTGGTGATGTTGTTGGAGACGACGGTGCCGATGAACTGCGTGTTCGAGACCAGTTGGGGCGTGATGTAGTCGCCCATCGTCAGCGCGAAGGTGAAGATCGATCCGGCAACCACGGCCGGAAACGCCAGCGGCAGGATCACGCGGCGAAATGTCGTGAAGGGCGACGCTCCCAGGTCCTCCGAGGCGCTCAACAGCGAATTGGGGATCCGCTCGAGCCCAGCGAAGATCGGCAGGATCATGTACGGGAGCCAGAGGTAGCTCATCACGAGCCACACGGCGGTCGTGCCGTAACCAGGCCCGTGGATATGGAGGGGGCCTAGAGCCCAGTTGATGATGCCGTCCGTGGAGAGCATCGTCCGCCAGGCGTAGACCTTCACGAGGTAGAAGGACCAGAGCGGCATCAGGACGGCGACGACCATCGCCGCTCGCACGCGACGCGAGGCGACCTTGGCCATGTAGAACGCGATGGGGAACGCGAGCAGGGCGTCCGTGATCGTCACCAGGCCGGCGATCCGGACCGTCCGCCAGGCGATGGTCCGGTAGACGGGGTCGTCGATGAGGGTCTTGAAGTTGTCGAGGCTGAACGTCTGGGAGACCTCGCCCGTGAGGGCGCTGACGCTCCAGAACGCCGCCGCGAGGAGTACGGCGAGCGAACCCAGGTAGCCGATTACCAGCCAGGCGAGCGGGCCGCTCAGGAGCCCCGTGACCTGGAGCCATGGCCGGCCGTGGAAGAGGTCGGCGAGCCTGCGGCCCACCGACCTCTTCGGCGCCGGCGCTAGAGCGTCAGCGGCTTCCATCGGCCTCCGTCGGTGTCACCTGGGAGAGCCCCCGGTCACCCCTTGATGTCCGTCCAGGCGTTCACCCAATCGTTGTAGTCCATACAGTCGGTATTGCCGTTGCCGCAATCCGCGAGCGGCGTCTGCCAGTAGTACACGCGCTTCCAGAACGAGGGATCGGCCGCGTGGTACTGGTCGCAGAACTTCGGGTTCGCCGGAAGTCCCTCGGCCTTGGCGGCTGCGGTCAACGTGGACGGATCGCACGCCTTGCTCTGGGCGGGTGCTTCGCCGAAGTACTGCGCGACCTCGGCGTTCGCCTTTGGCGAGACGATGAAATTCATCCACTTGTACATGCAGTTCGGATGGGCAGCCTGCGAGCTGATCATCCAGGTATCGGACCACCCGGTCGCGCCCTCCTTGGGCACGAACCCCTGGCTCGCGGGGCTCGAGGCCATCGGCTGACCCTTGCCCTTCAGCGCGAAGTACTGGTACTGCCAGGTCGTGCCGACCACGTCATCGCCGCCCGAGAAGGCGGAGATCTGCTTCAGCGCGTCGGACCAGTACTCGCCGACGTTCGGCTGCTGCTCCTTGAGCAGGTTGACCGCGGCGTCGAACTGCGTCTTATTCAGCTCGTACGGGTTGTCGATCCCGAGGTCCGGCTGGTGAGCCTTCAGGTAGACGGCGGCATCGGCGATGTAGATCGGGTCGTCGTAGACCGAGATCTTGCCCTTGTACGCGGCCGCCTTCTTCGGGTCGAGCATCACGTCCCAGGACGTGGGCGCGGGCTTGACGTCGTCCTTGTTCCACATCAGGAGGTTCGCTCCCCGGCCGTGCGGAATCCCGTAATGGGTGCCGTCGAACGTGTTATATGGCTGGTCCTTCAGATCCGGGTAGATCGACTGGTAGTTCGGCACGAGGCCGACGTTCACCGGCGAGACGTCACCGGCATCGACGAGGCGCGCCGATGCGTTCCCCGATGCGGAGACCCCGTCGTATCCGCCCTGGCGCATCAGCTGCACCATCTGGTCGGACGTGCCGGCCACCTTGACGTTGACCTGGCAACCGGTCGCCTTCTCGAAGTCCGATTTCCACGGGTTCGCGACGTAGCCGGCCCAGGCGACAAGGTTCAGCTCGCCCTCGCCCTTGCCCACGCTCTGGGCCATGTCGGTGTTGCGACTGGAGCTCGACGACGAGCTCCCACATCCGGTCGCGAACAGCATCGCGACCAATCCGGCGGCGATCAACCAGGCCGTCCTCATCGGGCGACCGGCGGTTTGTCCTCTCATTGCGGGTGCTCCCTTCGTGTTTGCTCCGTGACGGCCACTGAGTGCTCGGGTCGCCATCCGACGGTTACCTTCCGCCCGCGTTGCTCGAGTGCCTCCGAGGAGGACGTCTCGAGGTTCTGACGGACGACTTGAAGTTCCCCACCGGCGTCGAGCTCGATCAGGTAGCGGGTCACCATGCCCGCGTACGCCACGTCGCGGATCACACCGCTCTCGATCTGCAGGCCCGCGCGATCATCTTGCTCGTCGAGGAGCCTGATCTTCTCGGGCCGGACCGTGAAGCACGATCCGTCGCGCTCGATGAAGTTGGAAGCGCCGACGAACCCCGTGACGAAGGTGTTCGCCGGTTGCTCGTAGATCTCCGCGGGCTTGCCCACCTGCTCGATCCGCCCTGCGTTGAAGACCGCGATCCTGTCGGACATCGTCAGCGCCTCGTCCTGGTCATGGGTCACGTAGATGAAGGTGATCCGGACCTCGCCCTGGATCCCCTTCAGCTCGACCTGCATCTGTTCGCGGAGCTTCAGGTCCAGCGCGCCGAGCGGCTCGTCGAGGAGCAGGACGCGGGGCCGGTTGACGATCGCGCGGGCCAGGGCCACCCGCTGGCGCTGGCCGCCCGAGAGCTCGCTGGGCTTGCGGCCCTCGTATCCCGAGAGCCGGACCATGTCGAGGGCCTCCTTCGACCGCTTGCGGCGCTCGTCCTTGGAGACTCTCCGGACCCGCATGCCGTACTCGACGTTGTCGCCCACGGTCATGTGAGGGAACAGGGCGTAGTCCTGGAAGACCGTGTTGACCTGGCGGTCGTAGGCAGGGAGCCCCGTCACGTCGCGGCCTGCGAGCTCGACCTTGCCCTGGTCGGGCTCCTCGAAGCCGGCGATCATGCGCAGCGTCGTCGTCTTCCCCGACCCCGAGGGGCCGAGCAGGGTGAAGAACTCCCCGCGGGCGATCTCGAGGTCGACGCCCCCGACGGCGACGACGTCGCCGTACGTCTTGCGCAGGTCGCTCAGCAGTACGTCCGGAGGCTCATCGCCCGGGGAGCGCTCGCTCGGCGACGCGGCGGGCTCCTGCCCGCCGTCGCCCACTGTCATGGCTGCGGTTTCCTCCACTGGGATGGCCACGGCTGCCCCGCGGTCGTGAAGAAGCTACCCCAACCACCTGCCGCCTTGTAGGAATCGCATGGACAAATTTCCGCACCCTCCATGGACTAAGTGGAGCGGAGCATGCGTACCGGGCCGCTCCGCGGAGCGGCCCGGTTTGGACGATTCGTCCATGAGCGGCCCGAGCGCTGGGCCGCTCCAAACGGCCTAGTACTTGCCCTTGTTGCGGGCCTTGAAGTCCTTCAGGTTCTCCGCGTGTACCTGCGCGCTCCAGGCCGCTCCGGGGCCGTTCGTCATGGAGGTGTCGAACCGCAGGCCGGCGACCACGAGGAACGCGTGGCCCGGGTTGGCGTACACGGTGAACCAGTCGCCCTTGCCGTGCTTCGCCCAGCGCATGTAGCCGGACGAGTCCATCGGCGTGTCGACGAAGTGCCCGCCGTGGAGAGCCTTGCTCACCGCGCCCGAGCAGTCGTAGCAACTCGACTTGAAGCTCGAGTGCCCACCGCCGTAGCAGTAGCTCGTGCCCACGATGTGGTTGGCGGCGCGGATGACCTTCTTGATGCGCGTGGGGGCGCAATCCGGAACCGTCGCGCGATGGTGCCGGATCTTCGCCTGGCAGTGGGACGGATTGCCCGTCCCGCCGCCGTCGGATCCCGTCACGGAGGTCCCGCCTCCACTCGCCAGTGCCGGGGCCGTCGGTAGCGCGATCAGGGCCACAGCCGACGCAAGCAGTGCGCCCGCGAGCCTGATTCGTGTGCTGGGCTTCCCTCGCCTGGAAAGGTCCTGCCTTGGGGTATGCAAAATCGCCAGTCTCCTTCGTCGGCCTACGGGGTTAGCTGTCGGGCTGGCGCTAAAGGAGCTGCGCTCCCACTGAAGTGGGTTCGCCCCAAACGTCTGGTTCCCCCGCTCCCCGCCCGAAGTCAGGCGGGGATTCGGCGTTTACCGGTTATCGATGGCGCGGGACCTTACACCATCCGGCGGGTACTTTCCTCACATAACGCTCACAATTTCGCCGCGGACGGCGAAATCCCTGCAAATCGGCGTTAAATCGCGTCGGAGCTCGAAGCGGCGGCCGCCCGGTGGGCCGGGTGGGCCTCGGCCCACTCGACGATGCGCTTGGAGTCCGCGACGATCTCGCCGTCGTCGGTCACGAGGACCGGCACGGCGCGCTGCCCGCTCAGCTTCTCGACCTCGCGCCGGCCGTCGGTCACCCAGTGCATGAAGCTCGGGCCGACGCCGAGGCCGCGGACCTTGATCACCTCAGGGTCGTAGCCGGCGAGGTTCAGCGCGGCGTAGGCGTTGTGGCAAGGGTGCCCGCCGGGGCGGGGCGTCTGAACGGTGGTCCAGCAGACGTAGAGCTTCATCGCGGGCAGCCTATCCGCCGGGCGCCCCTTGGTAGTTTGCCTACGTGGACCTTGATGGCAAGACGGTGCTGCTCACGGGAGCGACAGGCGGCATCGGGCGAGCGATCGCGGAGGCCCTTGCCGGACGGGGCGCAAGCCTGGTCCTGAGCGCCCGGAAGGTCGACGCGCTGAACGAGCTCGCAGGCTCGCTGCCGGGTGAGCACCGTGTCGCCACCGCCGATCTGGGCGAGGACGGAGCCCCCGAGCGGCTCGCCGCCGAGGCGGGGCAGGTGGACTGCCTGGTCGCCAACGCCGGCCTCCCGGGGACCGGGAAGCTGGAGAGCTTTTCGACCGACGAGATCCAGCGCGCGCTGCGCGTGAACCTGGAGGCGCCGATGCTCCTCGCCCGGGCCCTCGAGCCGTCCATGCGCGAACGCCGCGACGGCCATCTCGTCTTCGTCTCCTCGCTGTCGGGGAAGGCACCGAGCCCGCGGTCGGCGGTCTATGCGTCCACCAAGTTCGGGTTACGCGGTTTCGCCCTGTGCCTGCGGGCCGACCTCGCCGGCACCGGCGTGGGCGTTTCGCTCGTCGTCCCAGGCTTCATCCGCGACGCCGGCATGTTCGCCGACTCCGGCGCCAAGCCACCCCCCGGCATGGGGACGTCCACCCCCGAGGAGGTCGCCGCAGGCGTCGTCAAGGCCATCGAGCGCAACAAGGTGGAGATCGCCGTCGCGCCGGTCCAGACCCGCGCGCTCGCCCACCTTGGGCTCGCCAGCCCCCGCATCGCCATGCGCGCGGTCTCGGGCGGGACGGCCAGCAAGACGGCCGACCGGGTGGCCGAGGGGCAGGGCGACAAGCGCTAAATGACGAAACAGGAGGCCACAGCGTGAGCACCGACAGCTTCAACGCCCGCGACACGCTGAAGGTCTCCGGCACCGAGTACGAGATCCACCGGCTCGATGCCCTGCAGTCGTCGTACGACGTTGCCCGCCTGCCCTACTCGATCAAGGTCCTCCTGGAGAACTCCCTTCGACTCGAGGACGGCGAGTCGGTCACGAAGGACCACATCGAGAGCATCGCCAGGTGGGATGCCAACGCCGAGCCGAGCGAGGAGATTCCCTTCCAGCCGGCTCGCGTCCTGATGCAGGACTTCACCGGCGTCCCGGCTCTCGTGGACCTCGCGGCGATGCGCGACGCCATGGAGGAGCTCGGCGGAAGCCCGGACAGGATCGATCCGCTCGTGCCCGTGGACCTGATCATCGACCACTCGGTCCAGGTGGACGCGTTCGGCAACGCGCGCGCGTTCGACATCAACGCAGACCGCGACTACGAGCGAAACGGCGAGCGCTACGGCTTCCTGCGGTGGGGCCAGCAGGCGTTCGACAACCTCCGCGTCGTACCCCCGGCGACCGGCATCTGCCACCAGGTGAACCTGGAGTACCTGGGCCAGGTGGTCTTCAGGCGCGAGCGGGACGGCACGAGCCAGGCCTATCCGGACACCCTCGTCGGGACCGACTCGCACACCACGATGATCAACGGCCTCGGCGTGCTCGGGTGGGGAGTCGGCGGGATCGAGGCCGAAGCGGCCATGCTCGGGCAGCCGATCTCGATGCTCCTGCCGCAGGTGGTGGGGTTCAAGCTGACCGGAGAGCTGCGGGAGGGCGCGACCGCCACCGACCTCGTGCTCACCGTCACCGAGATGCTGCGCAACCGCGGCGTGGTCGGCAAGTTCGTCGAGTTCTTCGGTCCGGGCCTGCACACTCTCGGTCTCGCCGACCGGGCCACGATCGGGAACATGTCGCCTGAGTTCGGGTCCACCTGCGCGATCTTCCCGGTCGACTCCGAGACTCTCCGCTACCTGGAGTTCACCGGCCGGCCGACAGACCTCATCGAGCTGGTCGACGCATACGCCCGCGAGCAGGGCATGTTCCACACCCCCGATTCCGAGGACCCCACCTTCTCCGAGACCCTCGAGCTCGACCTGCGCGACGTGGAGCCGAGCATCGCCGGACCGAAGCGCCCGCAGGACCGGATCGCGCTTGCCGAGTCGAAGAGCGCGTTCCTGGAGTCGCTGAAGGAGTTCGACCCTGAGGCCGCCGAGAGCCTGGGCAACGGCTACGACAAGGCGGTCGAGGAGAGCTTCCCCGCCTCGGACCCGCCGGGTGAGGACCACGAGGACGACCGTGGCAAGCCCCGCCGCATGGGGGGGACCGCGGTCAAGGCGCGCAAGGCCAGCCCGGTGGCGGTCACGCTCGAGAACGGGACCGAGACCGAGCTCGACCACGGTCGGGTGGTGATCGCCGCGATCACCAGCTGCACGAACACCTCGAATCCCACGGTGATGGTGGCGGCCGGCCTGCTCGCGAAGAAGGCCGTCGAGCGGGGCCTCGCAAGCAAGCCGTGGGTGAAGACCTCGCTGGCGCCGGGCTCGACCGTCGTCACCGACTACCTCGACCAGGCCGGCCTCACCGAGTACCTCGACACCCTGGGCTTCAACCTCGTGGGCTACGGCTGCACGACGTGCATCGGGAACTCGGGCCCACTGCCGGAGGAGATCTCCAAGGTCGTCAACGACAACGACCTCGTGGTCTGCTCGGTCCTGTCGGGCAACCGGAACTTCGAGGGCAGGATCAACCAGGACGTTCGCAACAACTACCTGGCATCGCCGCCGCTGTGCGTCGCCTACGCGCTGGCCGGCCGCATGGACTTCGACATCATGGAGGAGCCGCTGGGCGAGGACTCCGACGGCGAGCCGGTGTATCTGCGCGACCTCTGGCCGTCGAGCGAGGAGATCAAGGAGACCGTGGCGAGCGCGGTTCGCTCCGACATGTTCACGAAGAGCTACGAGGACGTCTTCACGGGCGACGACCGCTGGCGTGGGCTCGAGATCCCCGCGGGGGACCGCTACGAGTGGACCGACTCCACCTACGTTCGCCAGCCGCCCTACTTCGAGGAGATGGCCGCAGAGCCGGAGCCGCCCCAGCCGATCGAAGGGGCGCGGGTGCTGGCGGTGCTGGGCGACAGCGTGACGACGGACCACATCTCACCCGCGGGCGCGATCAAGAAGGCCAGCCCCGCCGGTCAGTGGCTGATCGACCAGGGCGTGGACGTACGCGACTTCAACTCCTACGGCTCGCGCCGCGGCAACCACGAGGTGATGATCCGCGGCACCTTCGCCAACATCCGGCTGCGAAATCAGCTGGTGGACCGCGAGGGTGGCTACACGCGCCACTTCCCCGACGGCGACGAGACCACGATCTACGAGGCCGCGATGCGATACGCGGACGAGGGCGTGCCGCTGATCGTGTTGGCCGGCAAGGAGTACGGCTCCGGGTCGTCGCGCGACTGGGCCGCGAAGGGGACGGCGCTTCTGGGAGTCAGGGCCGTTCTGGCGCAGAGCTACGAGCGCATCCATCGCTCGAACCTGATCGGGATGGGCGTGCTCCCCCTCCAGCTTCCCGATGGCGAGAGCGCGGAGTCGCTGGGGCTCACCGGTGAGGAGGTCATCACGGTCGAGGGCCTGGAGCAGGCCGTGGCGCCCGACACCCAGGGCACGCGCACGGTGAAGGTGAAGGCCGAGCGGGAGGGCGCCGACCCGGTCGAGGTGGAGGCGCGGGTGCGTCTCGACACGCCGAACGAGGTGGCGTACTACCGGAACGGCGGAATACTGCACCGCGTGCTGCGCGACCTGCGATAGGGTTTCCCTACCATCGCATGTCGGTGGATCCGGGTTCTAAGCGGGACTACAGGGAAACAGGTATTGACTTTCCCGCCCCGGATGCATCAAAATGGCTCAGAACCCACGGATAAGGGAGATTTCCAAACTCGTCCCCGGCCAGTCCCGCCTCCGGGGACGATCGCGTCGGCATCCCTCCCTGGCTACCGACGCGCAGGCGTGGGCGCGGGCTGTGTGGACCCCCTGCCTCCCACAGCCCCGCCCCGCCATCTCTTTCGGCGCCTGCAAAGCGGCGCATCTGCGGCCCCGCTGACGATCGACTCGCTCACGTACGCCACAAGTACGCTCGCTTCGCCGATCGTCAGCGAACCCACAGCTGCTTGCTTTTCGGCGCCTCCGGGCTAGGGAGACGTGTCGAGAGAGCGGAGGAGCAGCTCGGTCACGAGGTCGGGCCGCTCCAGCGAGGGCAGGTGGCCCGCCCACTCGAGCTCCATGTGCTCGGCTTCCGGGATGCGATCAGCGAGCGCCGCGGCGATCTGACGGAAGCGGGGGAAGTCGAGCGCGCCGGCGACCGATAGAGCACGCGCTCGGACGGCGCCCGGGTCCACGTCCCGCTCCTCGTCCAATACGTCGTCGCCGGCCTCGAGCTGGACCTCGAACGCGCGCCGCTGCATGCGCTCGACGAGGGACCGGGCCGCGTCCGACGCGTCCGGGCCGACCCACGTCCGGACGTTGAGCTCGACCGCGCCGTCGACGTCACCAGCGTCCAGCAGGCGGTTCTCCTCCGCGGCGAACGACGCGAGCGCCGGATCGGGATCGACGCCCTCCCAGGCGCTGCAGAGGAGGACGAGCCTCTCCACGCGCTCCGGCCAGGTGCATGCGAGCTCGAGCGCCACCCGCCCGCCGAACGACGAGCCCACGACACTTGCGCGCTCGATGCCGAGCGCGTCAAGGAGCCGGAGCACGTCGTCGGCGTTGTTGAAACTTTCGGGAGGGAGGGGCGAGTCGCCGAACCCGCGCAGGTCGCAGCGAACGGTCCTGAAGCGCTCGGTCAGCGCCCTCCATTGCGGCTCCCACATCCGGCGGTCGCACACGCCGGCGTGGATCAGGACGAGCGGCGGTCCGTCGCCTTCGGCGTCATGCGCGAGCTCGACCGGGCTCAACGGGGGGCGCCGACCCTCAGCTCCGCCGCTTGCGCTCGATGACCTCGATCCCGATCACGCTGCCCAGCGGCCCGACGGGCGTGAGCGTGGCGGCCAGGAGCGTGTACGGGGCCTCGCGGCGCAGGATCGCGATCCAGATGAACACGCAGAGAGCGATGAAGCCGAGGCCATGTGCCCAGCCGAAGATCATCGCCTCGTGGTCGTAGCCCGGAGCGAGCCAGAAGAAGCAGAGCGCGGCGAAGATGGCGAGCTCGACCCAGCTCGCGCGCTTGACCCAGGGCCACAGGGCGCCCGGCTCCGTCTTGCGGAGCGGCTCGGCCGCGGGCGGGCCGGCGCTCGAGTCTGTCGGCTCCGAGGAGGCGATCTCCACGGGCCGAGATTAGCGCCGCGACCGTTCGCGGTCGCTAGAACTGGCGGTCGGCGGCGCCCTGCGCCCGCAGCCAGGGCAGGATGTACCAGAGGAGGGCGAACACCATCGCGGACGGGATCGTGACCGCGATCGAAGTCGCCTCGCCGAAGATGATGTGCGAGATCAGGAAGATCGCGCTGGTCATCGCCAGGGCGAGGACGCCGAGGCCCGCAATCGCCGAGCGGTTCGCGAAGGTCAGGATCTGTGGCTTGTAGCCCCTGCGGAAGAGGACGCGGTGGTAGGCCGTCGGCGCTATCAGGAGCGCTGAGGCGAGCGCGGTCTCAAGGAGAACGACCAGATAGAGGTCCCGCTCGAACTGGGTCAGTGAAGTGAAGCCCTGCGCGAACGGCACGGTCAGAAGGAATGCGAATAGCACCTGCACCCCCGGGAGCGCGATGCGCAACTCCCCCAAGAGCTCGGTGAAGTTGCGGTCTACTCGCTCCGCCTCTGTCTCGTCGCGCTCGACCTCGAGCGGTTCGTGGGATCCATGGGACATGTCAGCCCCATTACCCAGCGGGAGCGGATGGAACCGGAGAACCGTTAGCCGTCCAGGGCCGTGAGGACGATCCGCTCCTGCTCCTTGCGGTGCGCCGCCGGGTAGCCCTCGCTCGGGCTCGCCCGCTGCGGGCGGCCGACGTAGCTGAGCTCGACGCCCTCGGGGAGGATCTCCGGCAGGCGGCGCCACATGACGCTCCAGGCGCCCATGTTCTTGGGCTCCTCCTGAGCCCAGACGACCTGCTTCAGGTTCGGGTAGCTCTCGATCAGGGCGGCCAACTGGTCGCGCGCGAACGGATAGAGCAGCTCGGCGCGCGCGATCGCGACCGACTCGGCCTTCTCCCGTCGCTCGTGGCCGTCGATGTCGTAGTAGAGCTTGCCGCTGCAGAGCACCAGCCGCTCGACGCGGTCCTTACGGTCGGTGGCGCGCGGGTCGTCGAGCACGAACTGGAAGGTCCCCGACGTCAGGTCCTCGAGCCGCGAGGAGGCGCCGGGCAGCCGCAGGAGACCCTTCGGCGTGAAGGCCACCAGCGGCCGCGGCTTGGCGATGCGCGCCTGGCGCCGCAGCAGGTGGAAGTACTGGGCGGCAGTGCTGGGGTTCGCGAGGCGGATGTTGCCCTCGGCGGCGAGCTGTAGGAAGCGTTCGATGCGGGCGTTCGAGTGCTCCGGCCCGGCGCCCTCGTACCCGTGTGGAAGGAGCAACGTCAGCCGTGTTGGCTGCCCCCACTTCGACTCGCCGGAGACGATGAAGCTGTCGATGATCACCTGGGCGGCGTTGGCGAAGTCGCCGAACTGCGCCTCCCACAGGATCAGGCTCTCCGGCGAGGCCGCCGAGTACCCGTACTCGAAGCCGACGCAGGCGATCTCCGAGAGCGGGCTGTTGTAGAGCTCGAATGGGGCGAGCGCGCCGCTCAGGTGCTGGATCGGGACGTATTTGAGCCCCGTCTTCTCGTCGAAGTAGGCGAGGTGGCGGTGCGAGAATGTGCCGCGCGCCGTGTCCTGCCCGGTCAGGCGGATGTGGCTGCCCTCGGTAAGCAGCGAGGCGAACGCGAGGGCCTCCGCGTGTCCGAAGTCGATGCCGCCCTCCTCACCGAACGCGTCGATGCGGCGGCCGAGCGGCTTGCGGAGCTTGCGATGGACCGTGAAGCTCTCCGGGACCCGAAGGAGCTCCTCGTTCAGGGTCTCGAGGCGCTGGGCAGAGACCGCGGTGTCGACCTCTGGGCTCTTGGTGCGGTCGAGCTCCGCCGTGCCGACCTGTGTGGCGGTCTCCGACTCGTAGTCCCCGGACTCCATCTTGGCCTTGAGCTCCTTGTGGATCGCCGAGAACTCCTCCGTGTCCGCGGTGCTCTCGGTCTCGACGTCCTCGGGAGTGACCACTCCCTCCTTGACGAGCGTGCCGGCGTAGATCTCCGAGACCGGCGGGTGCGCCTTGATCTGGGCGGCCATCTTCGGCTGCGTGTAGGCGGGCTCGTCGGTCTCGTTGTGCCCGTAGCGGCGGTAGCCGATCAGGTCGATGACCATGTCGCGGCTCCAGCGCTCGCGGTAGGCCATTGCGAGGCGGATCGCGGAGATGCACGCCTCCACGTCGTCGGCGTTCACGTGGATGATCGGGACGTTGAAGCCCTTCGCCATGTCTGAGGCGTAGGGCGTCGACCGGCCCTCCTCGGGATCGGTGGTGAAGCCCACCTGGTTGTCGGTGATGATGTGGATCGTGCCGCCGGTCGAGTAGCCCTCGAGCGACTGCAGGTTGAGCGTCTCGGCCACGACGCCCTGGCCCGGGAAGGCGGCGTCGCCGTGGAGCAGCAGCGGCACCGCGCGCTCCGGGTTGTGGTGGAGGATCGGGCCGGCGTGGGAGGTCTGGGCGGCACGCGTGCCGCCGGTCACGACTGGATCGACGAACTCGAGGTGGCTCGGGTTCGGATAGAGGCGGATCTTGATCGTCTCGCTGTCGGCGGTGGTGAACAGCCCCTCGGCGCCGTGGTGGTACTTGACGTCTCCTGTTCCTCCGTGCGGGATCGCCGCCACCCGCTTCACGCGCTCGAGCGCCTGAGCGCCCTCGAACTCGGCCATGATCGACTCGGCCGAGCGGCCGAGGTTGTGGGTGAGGACGTCGAGGCGCCCACGGTGCGCCATGCCGATCACGACCTCCTCGGCGCCGCCGCGGCTGGCGATGGTCACCAGCTCGTCGATCATCGGCACCACCGCGTCGAGGCCCTCGATCGAGAACATCTTCTGCCCCAGATACGCGCGCTGCAGGAAGCGCTCGAACTGGAAGACGTGGATCAGCCGCTTGAGCAGCTCCCGCTTCTCGTCGGTGCTCAGCGGCTGTCGGTGGGCGCCCGTCTCGATCATCTCCCGCAGCCAGACCCGCTGCTGGTGCGAGGCGAGGTGCTCGATCTGGTAGGCGATCGTCCCGCAGTAGGCCTCGCGCATCCGCGGCAGCGCCTCCAGGAGCGTCTCGCCCTCGACGCCGATGCGGAGGATGGACGCCGGGATCTGCGACATCAGCTCCGGAGTGAGGTTGAGGTTCTCCGGCACGAGCGCCGGGTCACCGTCCCCCTCGGAGCCCAGGGGGTTGAGGCGGGCCGCGAGGTGGCCGTGGGTGCGGTACGCCTTCAGCAGCGACGTCGCGGCCTGGACCGCCTGCAGCAACTCGGTGTCCG
>DASQCL010000067.1:0-15887 GCA_035634715.1 Solirubrobacterales bacterium | reverse complement strand
AGCCGCTTCCGTTGCGCCATGAGGAGAACGCGCCGCTGGTCCAGCCGCCGCCGGACCCGGTCGGAGCGGCGCCGAGGGGCTCGCCGCCGTAGACGACTCTGCCGTCGGGCTGCTGGTAGGTCTGCCAGGGGATCGTGTCCTGCTGGGAGACGCCCGGCTTGCTCCAGTCGCAGACGCCCGTGGGGAACGCGTGCTGGAGCGCCGCCCACTGCGCGTCGGTGAAGTCGATCGGGTAGTAGTCGCTGCGGCGAAGCGGCTTCAGCTGGCAGCGATTCTGGTCGGTGGCGATGCTCTCGCCGGAGACGGTCGCCGGGGTGCCGAAGCGCGTCTGCGCCTCCTTCAGCTTGCAGACCGGGCCGACTCCGGGCACGGCGACCTTGTCAACGCCGGGGATCGACGAGCACTGGTCGTGGATGTCCGTCGGGCGATCGGCAGAGACCTTGGTAGAGAGCGGCAGGTCGCGCGTGTCGCGCTCCACCGCCGAGAGCCACCGGTCCATCGCCTTCAGGCCCTGGGTCGTGTAGCGGGGGTCGCCGATCAGCGGCGTCTGCCCGAACCAGATCACCTGGTTGCGCGGCAGGTGGCCCTCCTGCTGCTCGAGCCGGGCGCGGATCGCCCAGGAGCGGTATGCGTCGTGGAACGCGCCCGGGTCCGGACCGCGCAGGTCGATGATCGCGGTGCCGGTCAGGTTGTTGGTCTCGTTGACGCCGCCGCTGCGGTAGACGTTTCGCAGCGCCGGCTGGGTGGCGTCGCTGCGCTCGGGGATCGGGTTCAGGTCGATGTCGGCGCCCCCGATCTTCGAGTTCAGGTCAACGAACTGTGCCGGGCTGATGTCGCCCTTCTCGAGCGCAGCGAGCCCGAACTGGACGCCGACGTCCCCGATCGGCAGGCCGGCGAACCCATGCCCGATCGCCTGCTCGGCCGGCGTCCACACGCTCTGTGGGCGCGGCCCCATGACGTTGACCATGTAGTCGGCGAGCGTGCACCTGACGCCGTCCGGATTGGTCTGGGCGTTGTAGTCGTCGGCAGCCGCGACGCCCGGGCAGCCGTCGGACGGGTCGGCGAGCGAGGTCCAATAGACCGTGTCGAAGACGATCGCGTTCACGTGGTTGGGGTGGCCCTCGACCGCCGCTATCTGCGTCGGGGTCCACGTGATGCCCGTCCCCCACTTGGTCGGGTCCTCGAAGTAACCGCGGTCGAAGTGGTAGGCAGCAAGCTGCTGGCCGGTCGACCACGAGTCGGGGAACGAGCACTGCGGCAGGATCCCCTGGTAGATCCCCGGGTAGGCGTTGGCGACCTGCTGCTGGACGAGCGAGCCGCCGGAGCATCCCGTCCCGATCGTGAAGCGGAGCGTGCCGTAGGACTCGATCAGGTGCTCCTTCGCCATCACGAGGGACTCGGCCTCGGTGGCGAGGTTGCAGTTGTGGCCGGCGTTGTCGAGGGCCGTCGACATCACCGCGAACCCCATGCCGAGCGCCGTCGTCGGGCTGGAGGTTGCTCCGCCGCTGCCGACCGCCACCGTGTCGCTCGTGACGCTCGGCGCGTCCGCGCTCTGGTGGTCGATCCCGCAGCTCGCGCCGTGGGTGATCAGGAGCTTGTGGTTGAACTGCGGCTGCGGGTTCCAGGCCGTCCAGGGCTTACCCGGTTGATAGAGCGCCGCGATCTTGTACTGGTCGCGGTCCTGGTAGCCGGTCTCGACCCGGACGATGAACGGGACGGTCTTGCCCGTCTGCGTGGTCGTCTTGGCCACGTCCGAGGGAGGGTTGCTCGGGTCGTATGGATGCAGCCCGCCGTCGACCGACGACTTGTACTCGTAGTCGAAGGTCGCCGGGGCGCCGCACTTGGGGTCCTTGGAGCCGTTCTGGCACACCCACGGCTGGACCTGCGGCCCGGAGAAGACCGGGCCGCCGTTCGGGTGATTGCGAATCGCGACGTGGTCCGAATCCGCCCCGGGCGCCGTTGCGGAGATCACGTTGCCGCCAAGGCGCAGCCCGTCGAGCTCGCCCTCGTAGCGCCCGTCCGCTCGCATCGCGAACTCGTCGCTGACGTTCGAGCCGTTCAGCTTCATCGTGACCTCGGAGGGCCCGACGCCCTTCGGGACGTCGACGGCCACCAGGGCGTCGCCGCCCGAGATCAGGTCGGCCCGGTTCGAGACGACGTGGATGGCGAGCGCGTCGGGCCCCGCGGCGGCGGCACCGGTGGGGAAGGCGCAGACGGCGACTAGCAGGCACAGCGCCAGTGCTCCCCGGGCGCGAATAAGGGTGTGCTTCCGGTCCTCCACGATCGCGATGGCGGACCGTAGCGCCCGGCGGCTTCGCATGCGCCGGTTCGGCGCTTTATCTCACGCTCAGGCCGGCGTACCAGGATCTTCACGTGATCTTCGTCCGCGGGGCCAAAACGGGAGTACCCTGGTCGCGGAGGAATTTGCGCCGCATGAACTCTTCGCACGGCCCCGAGATCAGCGCCTGGAGTGGCGGGATCTGCCTGCTGCTGGGCCTGGCGACCATCACCCACGGTTCCGAGCAGGCCGGGCTCCTCCTGGTGGGGGGAGCGGTGCTGCTCTTCATCTGGGCCGCATTCCTCGGACGCGCGGGAGGCTGAGCTGATGTCCGTGGACCAGGGCCTCTCCGCCGTTGGCGGCGGATCAGCCGACGCCAGTCCCGGGCTCCGTGGCCGCCCCGCCACGGCCATCAAGCCGTGCGACCACGAGACCCTGGACCGAATCATCACCGGCCTCGTCACCGTGGTGCCGATCCTGCTCCTGGGCCTGGCCGCATGGCAGGCCTGGAGCGAGGCCCTCCGCTGGAGCGACCTTGCCGTGCTCGGCCTCCTCTACGTCCTCACCGCGCTCGGGATCACGGTCGGCTTCCACCGCCTCCTGACGCACCGGAGCTTCGCGACGAAGCCGTGGCTTCGGGGCGTGTTCGCCGCCCTCGGCTCGGCGGCGATCGAGGGACCGGCGATCTCCTGGGTCGCCGACCACCGCAAACATCACGCCTGCTCGGACCGGGAGGGCGACCCGCACAGCCCGCACGTCGGCCACGGCGACGGCATTTTCGGGTCCCTGCGGGGGCTCTACCACGCGCACGTCGGCTGGCTCTTCATCCACACTCAGCGCGGCTCGCAGGAGCGGTTCGCTCCGGATCTCCTCGCCGATCCGGTCGTTCGATTCATCGACCGCACCTTCATCCTCTGGGCGCTCGTCGGGCTCGCGATCCCGTTCGGCCTCGGCGTGGCCATCGGAGGGACCGTCGCGGCCGGCTTGACCGCGCTCCTCTGGGGCGGCGCGGTCCGCGTGTTCGTGCTCCATCACGTCACCTACAGCGTGAACTCCCTGTGCCACATGTTCGGTCGCCGGCCGTACGAGACCAAGGACGAGTCCCGCAACCTCGCGTGGCTGGCCCTGCCCACATTCGGCGAGGCGTGGCACAACAACCATCACGCGTTTCCCACGTCCGCCGCCCACGGGCTGGGCAGGTGGCAGATCGACCCGTCCGCCCTGCTGATCGCCGTGCTGGAGAAGCTCGGGCTGGCCTGGGACGTCGTCAGACCGACGCCGGCGCGAAAAGCCGCCAAGGCATCGCCCGCGGCGTAGGCCTAGAGGGCCCCCCCAACGACCGAGGGCCCACCCCCGGAGCGGGAGCGGGCCCTCGTTACGAGATCTTGGTGCGGCTAGAGCGCCTGGACGCTCACCGCGCGCGGCCCCTTCGGGCCGGCCTCGGACTCGAACGAAACCTTCGCGCCCTCGGCGAGGGTCCGGAAGCCCTCCGAATTGATCGCGCTCTGATGCACGAACAGGTCGGAGGAGCCGTCATCGGGAGTGATGAATCCGAACCCCTTCTCGTCGCTGAACCACTTCACTGTGCCAGTTGGCATCTTGATCCTTCCATCGGTTTGTGCCGCGACCGTGGAGGCCATGAAGCCAACAACGAGAGCGCTAACACGATTTCCGGGCTATGCCCGGTTCCAATACGGCCGGAAAGGTAGCAAGCTCGCCCGCGGGGTAAAGGGCCCGTGCACGTGGCCGCATCGAGGAACCCTCGTCTGATCGCCGTCGCTCTCGCGCTGGCGGCGCCCGCCGCCCTCGCAGTCCCCCAGGCCCACGCCGCCTCGACCCAGATCACCGCAGCGGCTGCGCGCCATGCGATCCAGTTTCGGCGCTCCACCGGCGTCATCGGCCGAGTGACGGGTGATCCGGGCGGCGACGGCGGGGTGCGCCTCGACCTGCAGGCGGATCCGTATCCGTACGGCGGCTTCACCACTCGGGAGTCGATCCTGACAGCCGCGGACGGTTCCTACCGCTTCGGCGTCTCGCCGTCGCGCAATACCCGGTACCGCGTGGTCCTGGGCGACACCCCGGACGTTCGCAGCCCTCCCGTCGCGGTCACGGTGAACGAGCTCCTCTCCACGCACGTCCGCTACGAGACCCCGGGAAGGGCGCGGGTCGTCATCCGCAGCCGGCACCCCGCCAATCTGCGATGGGGCGGCAAGCGCCTCCGCTGGTATCTGTCGCGGGGGAGCGCGGCGCAGCTCAGGCCGGCGAAGGCCACCCGGACGCACACGACCGACCCCGGGGTAACGGAGATGCGGACGACCCTCCAGGTGCCGGCGGGCAGGTTCCGCTTCGCCGCCTGCTTCGCAGCGCGATCACAGGCGGCGATGGGGCCGGCGCGCGCCCGCCCCCGGTGCGGACATCGCCGCTTCGGTGGCGGACGCAACGCTTTGTACCAGGGGACAGGCATGGCGCCGTTTGGCTACCCGCACCAGGCGAGCATCGACCGCGCGCGCCGCTATCTCGCGGGGCGGTCCGGGGTCAAGTCGTTCGCGGTCGTGACGAGCGAGGGCCGGCTCTACGGCACCCACGTCCACCGCCGCTTCGTGAGCGCCAGCGTTGTCAAGGCAATGCTTCTGGTCGCTTACCTCCACAAGCTCCACCACGAGCACCGCGCGCTCGATTCCGGAAGCCGCTCGCTTCTCGGCCCGATGATCCACGTCTCGGACAACGACGCCGCGACGCGGGTGTGGTCCATCGTCGGGGACGGCCGGCTCAGGCGGCTCGCCCGGCGGGCCGGGATGAAGGACTTCTCGATCCAGGGGTCCTGGGCGAACGCGATGATCAGTGCCGGCGACCAGGCGCGCTTCTTCTACGAGATGAAGCGGCTCCTGCCGCACGAGTTCCGCCACTACGCGGATCACCTGCTTTCTCACATCACGAGCTCCGAGAGCTGGGGAATCCCGGCCGTTGCCCGGCGGCGAGGGTGGAATGTCTTCTTCAAGGGCGGCTGGCGTCCGACGAGCCGCGGGCAGCTCGTGCACCAGGTGGCCCGCCTGCACCGTCCGCACATGCGCATCGCGATCGCGGTCTTGACCGACGGCGACCCGTCGATGGGCTACGGGATTAACACGATCGAGGGAACGACCGGGCGCCTCCTGAGTCGCCGGCCCTAGGCGACTAGGTCAGGTCGTCCTCGGCGAGCTGGACGTAGAACGTCCGGGTCACCTCCGGCTCGATCACCTCGCCGATTCGGCTCCGCCGCCGTAGCTGCTCGTGGGCCACCTCTTCGAGGTGCGCGTCGTCGGGCTTCGCGGCGGCTTCGGAGCGCTCCTCGCCCGAGGCCTCGAGGCCGACCTGCTCCAGGAGCCCCTCGGCCTGCTCGGCTCTGATGTCCGAGAAGCCGATCGTGATGATCTCGCGCGGATCGTCCATCCGCTGTGCGGTGACCACCCGTGTGGGCCAGCCGAAGCCCTTCTCCGGCAGCCAGGCCTCGCGGAAGTCCTCGTAAGTCTTGCCTTCGCGAAGGCGTCGGACCAGGATGGAGACGATCACGAGGCCGACCCTACCCGACGCTCACGGCGTTACGATCGCGCCATGCGCAGGGCGCATTGGGCATGGAGGCTCGCGGCGACCGCATCGATGCTGGCGGCCGCACTGCTCGTGGCGCCCGCCACCTCGGTCGCGAGCCCGGGACCGGCGCTCGCCGTCAACGGCGGGGCGGACCATCACGCGATCGGTCCCTACATCTACGGGATGAACTTCGCGAGCCCCGGCCTCGCCAACCAGCTCGACCTCCCTGTCGACCGTTGGGGCGGGAACACGACCGACACCTACAACTGGAAGATCGGCTCGTCCAACACGGGCAACGACTACTACTTCGAGAACATCCCGGACTGCTTCGATGCCCCCAGCTACACCTGCGACGACGGCCCGAAGTTCGGGTACCAGCGGTTCGTCCAGAAGGACCGGTCGATCGGCGCTCAAAGCCTGATGACGCTGCCGATGATGGGCTGGGTCGCCAAGGACGGCAAGCCCAATCACCCGTTCACCTGCGGCTTCCCGCCGTCGGTGTCGATGAACCAGACCTTCGACCCTTACGACTCGAACTGCGGGAACGGTGTCCGGAAGAGCAACGGGAGCCTCCTTCCGAGCAACCCGAGCAGAGACGGCGTGAAAATCGGTCCCACCTTCGACGGCGACTGGGTCAAGAAGCTCAAGAGCCTGTATGGCTCGGCGGCGAACGGCGGCGTTCGCTTCTACGAGCTGGGCAACGAGCCGGGGCTGTGGAACAGCACCCATCGCGACATGCACCCGGCCCCCGAGACCTACGACGAGCTGTGGCAGAAGACGCGCGACTACGGCGCGGCCGTGCGGGCGGCGGATCCGAGCGCCAAGATCCTCGGTTTCTCGGAGTGGGGGTGGCCCAACTACTTCTGCAGCGCGGCCGACCACATCGACAGCGGCTGCTTCGCCAGCTCCCCCGATCGCAAGAAGCACGGCGGGACCCCCTTGGTCGAGTGGCTGCTGCGGAAGCTGCGCTCCTACCAGCAGGCGCACGGCGCGCGGCTGGTCGACTACCTCGACCTCCACTACTACGCGCAGGGCGGCGACAACACCGACGTCACCAGGTCGCTCTGGGACCCGACCTACACCGACCCGAGCTGGATCGACAGCAAGATCCAGTTGCTCCCGCGCATGAAGCAGTGGGTCGCCCGCGACTACCCCGGAACCAAGATCTCGCTCAGCGAATACAACCTCTCGGTCGGTGACCCGACGACCAACGCCCTCATCGAGGCCGACACGCTCGGGATCTTCGCCCGCGAGGGGCTGGATCTGGCGACCTTCTGGCCGATGCCGAATGACGGCTCACTGCTCGACGACGCGTTCCGGATGTACCGCGACTACAACGGCCACGGGGCCAAGTTCGGCAACACCTGGGTCCGCTCGACGAGCGCCAACCAGGCCAAGGTCGCCGTCTACGGGGCACGGCGCTCAAGCGACGGCGCCTACACGATCCTCGTGATCAACAAGACGGACAAGGAGCTCGAGAGCAAGCTCTCGCTCTCCGGGATCTCACCCTCCGGCAAGGCCCAGGTCTGGAGATGGACCGGCGGCTCGATCGACCGGATGAGCGATCGCACCGTTCCGGCGGGCGGGTTCAGCGCGAGCTACCCCGGCCAGTCGCTGACCCTGTACGTCATCCCGTCCTAGGCGCTCTCCGACGCCCCCGCGGCCTCGGCGATCTCCGCGATCGTCTGCCGCTCGGGGTCGCTCACCGGTTCCTCGCCGCCCTCGCGGTGGGCCTCGGCGACCCGGTTCGCGAGGCCCATCACGAATCGCCGGTACTCCTCGACCTCCTCGGGAGTGCCCTTACCACCTAGTAGGGCGTTTGCGTCGCGGATGTGCTGGAGCAGGTTCGCTCGCAACTCCTCCTGGGAGGAAGTGTGGGCGCGGTCCACCTTCGGCTTCTCGGAGACGATGTCGTCGAGCAGCTGGCTCGCACCGTGCTGCTTGCGGGCCTCCGTGTAAGCCTTGCCCATCGAGAAGGTCTCGCGGAACATGCCGCCCTTGTCGGCTTGGACGACGAGCATCCCGGCACTTGCCGGCGCCTCGCGCAGAAGCGTCCACTCCTCGTCGGTGAAGTCGGCCTTGCTCGTCATCTGCTCGTCTCCTCTGTCGATGGATGGCGGCGTAGCTTCGCACGGGAGGGCCCTGGGGAGCGGGACGCTCCCCAGGGCCCTCGGGCACCTGGGTGTTGGGACGGGCGTCAGTACCCGCCGCCGCCCGTGCCGCCGCCGGAGTAGGCGATGGCGAGGACGAGCACGATTGCGACGGCGAGCACGATCGCTCCCGCGATCCAGGCTCGCCAGCGTGGTTGGAAAAGCGTGTTCATGGAATCACCTCCTACCAGGGTTACGGCCGGGCGCGCAGGCGCGTTCAGGCGGTGTGGCGAAGATCACAGGGCGTCACGATCCTTGCCCCAGTGGGAGCGGACGGCAGTTGGGCTGAGGCTTCAGGCTTTGTCGCGCTCGGCATCCCGAGCCGCCCGGTCCGCGGCAGGCTCGATGAGTGCCGTCGGCCGGCCACCGATGGCGTCGCGGAAGCGGTCCTTGAAGCGGTCGACGCGGCGGTTGCCATAGCGGGCCTCGGCGCGGGCCTGCTTCTCCGGGTTGCGCTCGCGGTAGTACCGCTTCGCCCACGGGGAGTTCGGTTTCGCCAGCCGGCACGCGCCCCACAGGGCGAGGGGATAGAACAGCAGGCCGAACATTCCGTGCAGGAGGCGGAACTTCGAGAACGAGATGAGGATCGTGCCGATGTCGATCAGGAGCAGGACGACCCCCGCAACGATGACGCCGGGCGAGGTTGTGTCGAAGCTCGCCGAGAAGGCGCCGGTCAGCACCAGGGCGACGAACACGATCGCGATGATCGCCGCGTCCACCGACTGGCGTCCCTCGTCCGACCAGTAGACGTCCTCGAGGTGGACCCAGAGGGCGAACTCGTCGAAGGTGAGCCCGGCGCCGATCCCGAACATCGCCGCGGCGATCTCGATCCAAGGCGACTGCGACTCGTCGAGCGCGAAGCCCAGCGTGCCGCCGACCAGCATCAGCACGATGCCGAAGACGAGGTGGTGGATGTGAAGGCCGCCCTCGGTCTCAACGCTGCCGGGCCACCACGGCACCTTGGGACTCCGCATGAGGCGGGCGCTCGTGCGGATGAAGAGGAACGAGATGAGAAACGACGCGAACAGGATCAGGACGCTCGTGCGCACCGCTTCACCCCCGCCGCTGAACCCGAGGTCGATCGTCATCGCGCTGATCTTGCCACGGCAGCCGCTCAGCCGCTCGAACAAGGATCGTGATCTTCGTCTCGACGCTTCTCAAGCACGGCGCGCCGCCCGCCACTCCGGGCTGAGCGGGACTCGATTCCGAGTGCCTCAGGCGACGGGCGCCGCGAGCACGAGCACGGTCGTGCCGTCGCCGTTCAGGTACTCCCGAGGCTCGACCTCACTCGTCTCGAGCCGCTCGATGTCCGCGGAGACCGCGTCGAGGAACTTCTCGGGGCCTTCGACGAAGTCGGCTGCCTCGGTGCCGTAGTGCATCGGGATCGCAACGTGCGGCCGTAGCTCGGCGACGAGCCGCGCCGCCTGCGAGCCGTCGATCGTCGGCCCTCCTCCCACGGGAAGGAACAGGACGTCCACCTCGCCGATCGCCTCGCGCTGCTCCGGCCGTAGCCCCGCTTGGCCGAAGTCGCCGAAGTGGCAGTAGCGGACGCCGTCGATCTCGAAACAGAAGATCGTGTTCGCCCCCCGCTGCGTCCCCGCCTTCTGATCGTGCTCCGACGCGATCCCGACGACCTTCCCCAGACGGGAGTCGAAGGTCCCGGCTCCCGCCCTGATTACCTCCGGGTCGCCGCCGATCACGTCCACCGCGTTGTGGTCCATGTGCTCATGAGTCACGAGCACGACGTCCGCCTCGATGCCCTCCAGGGACGGGTAGTCGAACTTGATCCGGCGATCCTTCGGAAACTCGCCGTACGGGTCGATCGCGACCGTGTTCGCCTCCCCGGTGAGGAGAAAGGTCGCGTGTCCGAGCCATCTGATTCGCATGTGCTCTCCTAGTCGCTAAACTGATTCTTACGTGAACGTAAGAATAGCTAACATCGGCGATCGGCTGGGACGGATGCAGCGCTTCCGGCCTGGGGTTCACGCCGGGCATGCCCACTACAAGTGGTGGGCGCTCTCGTGTACCAGCCTCGGGATGCTGCTGGCGACGATCAACTCGGGCACGCTCATCATCGCCCTGCCCGATCTGGAGCGCTCGCTCGGCACCAGCCTGCTCCAGCTCGTGTGGGTGATCCTCGCCTACATGATCGCCTCGACCGTGCTGGTGCTGACCGCCGGCAGGCTGTCGGACCTCTTCGGCCGCAAGCAGGCCTACGTGGGCGGCTTCGTCATCTTCGCCCTGGCGTCGCTCGGCGCCGGCTTCTCCGCCAACGGGACCGAACTGATCCTGTGGCGCATCCTCCAGGGGGTCGGAGGCGCGTTCCTGTTCGCCAACTCAGCGGCCCTGGTCACCGATGCCTTCCCCAAGGCGGAGTTGGGCCTCGCCATGGGGACGAACACCATGGTCGCTGCCATCGGCCTCGTGCTCGGCCCAGTGCTGGGTGGGGCCCTGGTCGCGATCTCCTGGCAGTGGGTCTTCTGGTTCAACGTTCCGCTCGGGCTTCTGGGCGCGCTCTGGGGCGCGCTCGTCCTGCGCGAGCTCGCCAAGCGGGATCCGGTGCGCGGGCTCGACCTGCCCGGCACCGCCGTCTTCGTTGTAGGCCTCACGGGTCTCGTGTTCGGGCTCTCGAAGGGCGGGATCTCAGGCTGGAACGAGCCACTCGTGATCTGGTCGCTGGTCGCAGCCGCGGTACTGCTGCCGGCCTTCGTCCTGATCGAGCTCCGGGGACGGGCGCCGATGCTCGACCTCTCGATCTTCCAGAACCGCATGTTCTCCGCGGCGACCGGGGCGGCGTTCATCAACGGGCTCTCACGATTCGCCCTTCTCTTCCTGTTCGTCTTCTACTTCCAGGGGGTCGTGGGCGACGACCCGATCGTCGCGGGCATCAAGATCACCCCGATGGCGATCGGCATGCTGATCGCATCGCCGCTTGCGGGCATCTACGCGGATCGCCACGGCTCCCGCGGCCTCGCTGCCCTCGGGATGGTCGTCAGCGGCGTGGCGCTCGCGCTGATGACGACCCTCTCGGTCTCGACTCCGTACTGGGAGACGGCGCTCTGGCTGCTCCTCGTGGGCATCGGCTCGGGCATGTTCAACTCGCCGAACACCGCCGCGATGATGGGCACCGTCCCGCAGCATCGCCGCGGGATCGCGGCGGGCGCGCGGACGATGGTCCAGAACACCGGCGCCGTGATCTCGATCGCGTTCGTCCTGGCGATCGTCACTGCGGCGGTTCCGAAGGACGTCCTGTTCCAGATCTTCTCGGGGCTCGCCAGCGGGCTCTCGCAGGCCAAGCTCGATCCCTTCATCCACAACATGCACACCGCCCTGTGGGTCCTCGCGGCGACGTCGTTCGTCGGCGCGGGCGTCTCGCTCCTTCGCCCGCGCCACTCGCCGGGCGAGGAGTGCGTCACGCGCTCCGAGGTAGGCAGCACGACCGCGCAGGAGTCCGCATGAGCGCGCGGGACGACCGCGAGGAGACCCTTCGCATCGGGGACGTCGCCCGCCTCACGGGCACGACTCCGCGGACCATCCGCTACTACGAGGAGATCGGCCTGCTGCCCGGGGCCGAGGGCAGGGCGCCCGGCGCCCACCGCACATACCGGGAGGAGGACGTCGAGCGCCTCCAGGAGGTGCTGCGGCTCAAGGACCTGCTTGGTCTCCCGCTCGAGGAGCTGACGGAGCTGATGGCGGCCGAGGAGGCCCGTGCGGCGCTGCGGCGGGAATGGCGCAGCGGGGTGCAGGATCCGGTCCGGCAGCGCCAGATCCTGGAGGAGTCGGTCTCGTACATCGACCGCCAGCTGGCGCTCGTTCGCCGCCGCCGCGACGAGATCGCGAAGCTCGAGGAGGACCTGGCCGCCCGCAAGCGGCGCGTCCGCGACCGCCTCCGCAACCTGAACGGGCTTAACGCAGACATAGGTTCGCGCTCGTAGTCTCCGGCCGGTGAGCGAAGCACATGCGGTCCGCTGGTGGTCCGTCCGGCCCGCGAAGAGCCGCAAGCCCGCGACCTATACCTGCCCGTTCTGCGGCCAGTACCTGCCCGCGATCAGCGAGCACATGCTGGTGCTCCCGGAGGGCGACGCGGGACGCCGTCGCCACGCGCACACGGCGTGCGCGCTCGCGGCGCGCAAGGCCGGCCGGCTGCCGTCGCGCGACGAATGGCTCACCGCCCTGAAGGCGACGTCTGCGGCTGCGGCGCCCACGAACGGCGCGCCGGCGGGCGAGGAGGGCGCGGAGACCAACGGCTTCGCCATCGCCTCGATGTTCCTCGGCATCATCTGGCTCTTCGGGATCGGCTCGATCGTTGCGATCGTCCTCGGCTACGCGGGGATGAAGCAGATCGACGCCTCCGGCGGCCATCAGAGCGGTCGTGCGATCGCCATCGCGGGCATCGTCATTGGCATCGTCGGGCTCGCGAGCATGGGGATCCTCGTCGGCTTCCTCGTCTCGAGCTCCCACAACACGCCGCTCATTCCGGGCCCGAATTCCTGAGGTGTTCACAATGGGTACGCGTCCGGTCAGGGCGCGAGGATTGGGGTTGCCCTGGATGGGGCATGAGCGACAACGTCTTCCGATGCTGAACGTCGAGACGAGCAGCGAAGCGCATGATGCGATCCGGGCCCTGGTCCGGCGGTTCGACCCGGATGCGATCGACGTGCCCGGTGGCTCGGCGCGAATCCGTCTCGAGGCCAGCGGCGACGCATGGGACGTCCTCGTCCGCGACGGCTCGGCCGAGCTCGAGCCCGCGGAGCGCAGGATCGGCGCCGACTGCCTGCTGAGCGCAGAACCCGAGGCGTGGGTCGAGATCGCGAGCGACGTGCGCGGCGGCATGCAGGCGTTCCGCGAGGGCCGGCTTCAGGTGCGCCGGAACCTCCACCTGGGCGTGGGGTTCCTGGCGGCCACCAGCAGCATGACCGAGCCGGCGCGCCTTCGCTTCGACTCCGTGCGGACCAAGAAGGCACGCATCTCCATCCTTCGTGCCGGCGCCGGTGAGCCGATGATCTGCGTCCACGGCCTGGGCGGGACCAAGGCGTCGTTCCTGCCGACCGTGGCCGCGCTGGCCGACCGCCACCGTGTCATCGCGCTCGACCTCCCGGGATTCGGCGAGTCGGACAAGCCGATCGCGGCCGCGTACGACGCGCCGTACTTCGCCCGCTCGGTCACCGGCCTGATGGATGCGCTGGAGATCGACTCGGCGCATATCGTCGGCAACAGCCTCGGGGGCCGCGTTGCGATCGAGATGGGCCTGCTCGATCGTGAGCGGGTCAGGAGCCTCGTGCTGCTGAGCCCGGCGCTGGCATGGCTTCGGGACCGACCCTGGAAATGGCTCCTGCAGCTTCCGCTGCCGAGGCTGGGGTTGATCCAGCCCACTCCCCGCTTCGTCACCGAGCCGATCGTGCGGCGGCTCATCCCGGGCGCCAACGACGGCTGGGTCGCGGCCGGCGTCGACGAGTTCCTGCGCTGCTACCTCACCCCCCGCGGGCGCACGGCCTTCTACGAGGCCGCCAGGAACATCTACATGGACGAGCCCAGCGGCGACGACGGGTTCTGGCCCCGGCTAGGGGGCCTCGAGTGCGACACGATGTTCGTCTGGGGACGCCAGGACACGCTGGTGCCGCTCGCGTTCAGGAAGCACGTCGAGCGGGCGCTGCCGCGGGTGCGCCACGTCGTACTCGACTGCGGCCACGTCCCGCAGCTCGAGCTGCCCCGCGAGACCCATGCCGCGATCCGGGATTTCGTCCCAGCGTCGCGGTAGCGAATAGGTTTCGTCAATCCACGACCTGCCACGCACGATCGCCGACTTCGAGGAGCGCGCAGCCGGCGTCCTGGATGCCGGCCCGTACGGCTACTACGCGGGCGGCGCCGGGGATGAGCTGACTCTCGCCCGCAACGTCGAGGCGTGGAGGGAGATCGATATCCGCCCGCGCGTGCTGGTGGACGTGTCGGACCGCGATCCGTCGACGACCATGCTCGGTCGCCCGAGGCCGCACCCGGTCATCGTCGCGCCGACCGCGGTTCACCGTCTGGCTCATCCGGAGGGAGAGGAGGCGACCGCCCGGGGCGCCGCGGCCGCCAATGCGATCTTCTGCCTCTCCTCACTGGCGACGGCCAGCCCACCCGAGGTCGCGGCCGCAGCGCCGGAGGGCGAGCGCTGGTTCCAGCTCTACGTCTTCCGCGACCGCGGCGTGTCCCGCGAGCTGCTCGCCCAGGCCACTGAGAACGGATATGAGGCGATCGTGATCACGGTGGATCTGCCCGTGCTTGGGATCCGGGAGCGCGACATCCACACCCAGTACGTGATCCCCGACGACATCGCCGCGGTCAGCCCGGCCGCGAAGGACCGGGGCCGGCCCCTCAGCATGCTTCAGATCGGGGATCTGATCGACCCGAGCCTGACCTGGGCAGACTTGGAGGAGTTCGCATCCGACTGCGGCCTCCCCGTACTGGTGAAGGGAGTCCTCACGCCCGAGGACGCGCGCCTTGCCGCCGCACACGGCGTCGCCGGCGTCGTGGTCTCGAACCACGGCGGCCGCCAGCTCGACACCGTGCCGGCGGGCGCCGAAGCGCTCCCCGCGATCGTCGAGGCGGTCGGGGATCAGGTCGACGTGCTCGTCGACGGCGGCATCCGGCGAGGGACCGACGTCCTCAAGGCCCTGGCCCTCGGCGCCCGGGCGGTGATGGTCGGCCGCCCGGTCATCTGGGGGCTCGCCGTGGGCGGCGAGGAAGGCGTGCGCTCGGTGCTCGAGCTCATCCTGGGCGAGTTCGACGTCGCGCTCGCCCTCGCGGGGGTTCCGCGTGCGTCAGCGATCGACTCGACTTCCGTCGAGATGCACAGCAGCGGCTAGACCGAAACCGGCGCTAGGCCTTCTGCACGTTGCTGGCGCGAGGACCCTTATCGCTTGGCTCGGCCTCGTAAGAGACCTTGGCGCCTTCGTCCAGCGATTTATAGCCGTCGCCGACGATCGCGCTGTGATGCACGAACACGTCCTGCGACCCGTCGTCGGGCGTGATGAACCCGAAGCCCTTCTCATCGCTGAACCACTTGACGGTTCCGGTCGACATTTCGCGCGGCAACCTACCAGTCGGCGGGGATCGGTGCGCTGGCGGCGCCGGTAGGGTCGGCGGGTGTCGCGCCAAGCCGCCCCAAGCCCACCGGGGACGACCAAGCCCAGCCGATTTCTTCCCACTCTCCACTACGAGCTCCTCGTGTGCGGGCTCCGGGGCCACGCGCTGCTCGGCACGGACGTCGCCGAGATCACCAAGGCCGACGCGCTCGTCGTTCGGGACGACGGCGATCTGCGCTGGCACCGCTGCGTCCGCTGCGACAGCTGGCTGCCGCTCGAGGCTCCGTCGAATCCAGAACGGCGCCGCATGCCACCGCTCCAGGAGATCGAGCTGCCGCCCCGCGGCAAGGCGCTGCGGGACAAGATCGTGCTTCGGGTCATCGCCGTCGACCGGGCCTTTCACTTCCTGATCCTCGCGGTGCTGGCCGTCGCCGTGTTCCTCATCGCGTCGCACGAGCAGCAGCTGCGCGAGGCCTTCTACAGGGTCCTCGCGGACATCCAGGGCGGGGTGGGAGGGGGGCCGCTCCAGACCGACCATCACGGCCTCGTCGGCCGGCTGGACGAGCTCTTCTCGCTGCAGAGGGGGACGCTCCAGCTCGTCGGCGCGGGGCTGGCGGGACTCGCCGTGATCGAGGGCGTGGAGGCGGTCGGCCTCTGGTACCAGCGGCGCTGGGCCGAGTACCTCACGTTCGTCGTCACGACCGCCCTCATCCCCTCGAGGTCTACGAGCTCACCGCCACGGTCTCGTGGTTCAAGGTGGTTGCGCTGATCGTCAATCTCGCGATCGTGATCTACCTGCTCGTCGCTAAGCGGTTGTTCGGGATC